>DATCCI010000171.1:0-7760 GCA_036511415.1 Acidimicrobiia bacterium | reverse complement strand
GGTTGCCGGTCGTGCCCGACGTGTAACACATCGCGGCGGCCTGGCGCTCGTCGATCTCGGGCCACGCGAACTCTGCAGACTCCTGGGCGAGGAGCTCGGAGTAGCGCGCGATGGGACGGTCGGTGCCGAGCGCCGATGCGTCGCCGTCGCCGACGACCACGAAACACTCGACGCTCGTCAGCTCCGACACCACCTTGGCGAGCATCGGTACCAGCGAATCGTCGACGAGCACGACCTTGTCCTCGCCGTGGTTGATCACGTAGGCGAGTTGTTCGGGAAACAGCCGGACGTTCAAGGTGTGGAGCACCGCGCCCATCGACGGGACGGCGAGGTACGCCTCCATGTGCTCTTGGGAGTTCCACATGAACGTTCCGACGCGGTCGCCCGGCTCGACGCCGAGGCGCGCGAGCCCGTTGGCGAGTCGGCCGGCGTTGGCGGCGATGGTCGCATACGTGGCGCGCCGGGGCCCCGTTTCCGTCCAGGTGACACACTCCGCGCCGCCGTAGACCCGTTCGCCATGGCGCAGGACTGCGGTGATGGTCAGCGGGAACTCCTGCATCGTGCTCGAGATCACTTTGCCTCCCTCGGTCGCGTCGATGGGTCCCGCTTCATTCGGGGCGAAGCGTAACGTCGTATCACCATGGCGGCGATGCCGACTCGAGGGCCTCGGCCGACGGCGGTGTGCCGAGTCGCCGCGCGGTGGGCGCGATCTCGCCCGCGTTCACCAACCGAGAATCGCGCCGATGACCAGGCCGACCACGAACAACCCGCCGGCGCGGCGCGTGACCAGGAACGACAGCGCCGCGAACCACAGCGGCCAGACGGGGTTGGGCATGGGAGAGACGTCGGGCTTGGGCTGCGAGTAGTACGCGAACGTGCGGCGAAGAACAGGCCACGACAACACGACCAACACCGAGGCGACCGGCAGGACGCGCGCGATGACGAGCGCGACGATCGAGACGTAGAACGCCACGAACATCGCCTGGGTGAGCCGACGGGCCGCGGCCTCACCGATGATCACCGGCAGGGTGTGGGTGCCGTCCGGCGCGTCCCACGGAATCTTGTCGATGTGCTTGCCCATCAGCACCGTCGTGCACAGCAGCGCGTAGGGCAACGATGCGAGCACAACGGCGCCCGGAATCGTTCCGGTCGCCGCGTAGTAGGTGCCGCCGACCATCAACGGACCCCAGACCACCAGGACCGTCGGCTCGCCGAGACCGTGCTTCTTCAATCGCAGAGGCGGCGCGGTGTACGCCGCCGACAGCAGGAAGCCCCCGAGCGCGAAGCCCACGATCGGCCAACCCCGGGCCACTGTCAGCACGATCATGATCACGAGACATAGGGCGTTGACGGCGAGCGCGCAGGCCGCGAGGCCCTTGCGGGTGATCACGCCCGACAGCACCGGGTGCGGCGAATAGAGGTTGCGGGGGTAGTCGACGCGGTCGGTGCCCACCCGGAGGTCGAACAGGTCGTTCATGAGGTTGTTGGCCATGTGCGAGGCGACGATGCCGCCCGCCGCGAGCGCGAACCAGCCCCAAGACACGTCGGCGCCCCGGTAGACGGCCAGCAGGCCCGCGATCGCCCCCGCCACCAAGGTCATCGGAAGGACGCCGGATCGGGTCAAATACAGCCATTTCGAGACCGGATCGAGGCGCCCGGGCGGCGGGTTCGTCGTGGCGAGCACATACCGCCAACTGTGAAAAAGGCCGCTCCGAGTCGGATTCTTCGTGGATTGGACTGCAGAAGTGTCGTCCATAACGCCGAAGCCTAGAAGGCCAAACGGAATGCACGCCCTGAGCCGTACCCCCGGGGACGGTTCGCGGCGACGACGCCTTCGGAGGAGGTGGAGCCGAGTGACGATGACAACTGCTGGGACGACTGCTGGGACGTCGACCGCGACGAGCGGACAAGTGCAGGTGCTGCCGCTCTCGTTGACCACCGCCGAGGTCCGGCTGTCCACCGGCGGCGCCGGCACGAGCATCGGCAAAGTCGGCTCGAAGGAGGGCCGCTGGTATTGGCAGCACCGCGACGGCGAGCAGAGCTCTCCCATCGCGGACAACCGGACCGCGGCTGCGAACGCCCTCGCCGACTACCACCGGGCCTTCAAGGCACCGCCCGCGCCTCCGGCTCCGGTACGCCGGCTCCTCTTCGGCTGAGCTCAGCCGCCGTAGTTCATCCGGGTGTCCTCCATGCGCAGGACCTCGGTTTCCTCGTCCTTCAAGAACGCCACGTTGACGACCTCACCCAAGAACAGGGTGTGGTTGCCGACCGCCACCGGCTGGCGGACCTCGCACTCGACGTACGCGACCGACTGTGCGAGTACCGGAGCTCCGGTCGCGGGTCCGTCGAGATAGGCGAATCCGTTCAACGTGCGCGCGGTGAGGTCGACCTCGACGGGCTTGCTGAACTTGCGGACGATCGCACGGTCTTCGCGATCGATGATGCACAGGCTGAACACTCCGCCCGCGTCGATCAGCTCGTGGGTGAGTGCTTCGCGCTCAACCGCGATGCCGATCCACTTCGGGTCGAAGGAAACCTGGGTCGCCCAGTTCAAGGTCATCCCGTTGCGGCGTTGCGCCTTGTCGGTCGAGCCGACGACGTAGAGGCCGCTCGGCATCTTCCAGAGGACGCGGCGTCGTAGCCGGTCGTACTCGTCGGGGTCGGCGCCCTCGGGAAACGGTGGGATGGGTCCGTCTTTGACCGGCATCGGGCGAGCGTATGCCTGCCAAGGCGGCGGAAGCCGATGCAGAATTGTTCGATCGATCTGCGCGATTTGGGTATAGGTTCGCTTGGAACGTACGACGACTCGCGACCGAGCCCGGGCCCCCGGCTTTCTCGCCCCAGGGATGGGCGCATGAGATGCCAGGAACCTGCACGGCAAGCGGCGAACTCGACACGGCGAGCGCCTCGGTTTTCCACGACGTCCTCTTCGACGCCATCGACAGCACGGCCGATGAGGTTGTCATCGTCGACTGTTCGGGCGTGACGTTCATGGACGAGGTCGGATATCAAGTACTCGTCGAAGCCACCGAATATGCAACCCGCCACGGTCACATCGTGGCAATCCGAAACATGTCTCAACAGTGCGCGATGGTGATCAGTGTCTGCGACTCGGGCAACGAGCTTCATATGTTGGACTGACCGGGAACCTGACACTGAGCCGCGACGCAGCGGAACCGCGGAAATGACTACGTTCGCGGGGTGCGCGAGCTCTGCACGATTTCTTGCGGCAGGCCCTGGGCGAAGGCGTTGGGCGCCGTGACTGTCGCCGCGTTTCTCGCGGCCGGCTGCAGCTCGTCGTCGAGCTCGAGCACGCCGACGTCGAGCACACCCGGCACCTCCACTGGGACAGGGTCGGGTTCGTCGAAGCCGAACGTCTTGTTCATCCTCACCGACGACCTCGATCTGGGCGAGATCGCGCAGATGCCGAACCTGCAGTCGATGCTGGTCCGCCAAGGCGTCTCGTTCTCGAATTACTTCGTCTCGGTCTCGTTGTGCTGCCCGTCGCGCACGACGACACTCCGCGGGCAGTACTCGCACAACACCGGCGTGGAGACCAACGGCGGCGTGAACGGTGGATTCGAGACCGCCCACCGGCTCGGGGACGAGAACTCGACGATCGGCACGTGGCTGCAGGCCGCGGGATACCGCACCGCGCTCATCGGCAAGTACCTCAACGGTTACCCCGACACGGTGAAGAAGACCTATGAACCGCCGGGCTGGAACGAGTTCGACAGCGCGGCGGCGGGCAGCCCCTACTCGGAGTTCAACTACACGCTGAACGAGAACGGCAAGCTCATCCGCTACAAGCGCGCGGCGAGCGATTACGGCACCGACGTCTACGTAAAGAAGGCCCAGGACTTCATCACGAAGTCGGCTGGCGCCCGCCAGCCCTTCTTCGCGTACCTCGCCGTCTACGCACCCCATCAGCCGGCTACACCGGCACCGCGCGACGCCGGCCGCTTCCCGGGAGCCACAGCGCCGCGCACACCCGCCTACAACTCCGCCGACACCACGGGCAAGCCGCAGTTCATCCGCGACCTGCCGCTCATGACGAACAAGGTGCAGCGACGCGTCGACAACCTCTACCGGCGTCGCATCCAGTCGCTGCAAGCCGTGGACGACGGCATCGGCAAACTCATCGACACACTGCGCGCCAGCGGCCAGCTCGACAACACCTACATCGTGTTCACGTCGGACAACGGGTTTCACCTCGGACAGTTCCGGATGCCGGCCGGTAAGCAGAGCGCCTACGACTTCGACATCCATGTGCCGCTCGTCGTGCGCGGTCCCGGCATCCCCAAAGGCGCCACGCCGGGCCAGCTCGTCGGCAACATCGACCTGGCCCCGACCTTCGCGGCCATAGCCGGCGCGGCGACGCCGAGCTTCGTCGACGGGCGCTCGTTCCTGGCGCTGGCCAAGGATCCGACGTCACAGCAACCGTGGCGGGACGCGTACCTCGTCGAGCACTGGAAGGAGGACGACGGGCCGGGCAGTCGCGGTGGCGCGCCGCTCGAGCCCGGCGACCTCGATCAGACGGACACGACTCCGGCGGTCCGCAAGAGCAAGGCTTCGCTGAACACGATCCCCGAGTATCACGCCGTACGCACGCACCGGTACTTGTACGTCGAGTACACGACCGGCGAGCGCGAGCTCTACGACCTACAGGCCGACCCCTACGAGCTCCACAACGTCGCGACCACGGCCGATCCCGCGTTGCTGCACTCCCTCTCGACCGAGGTAGCTGCCCTGGAGCACTGCAAGGCGGCCGGATGCCGGACGGCCGAGGACCAACCCGTACCCGGCTAGCAAGACCGCCCGGGGCGCCCTACGCGCGTTCGAGCACGACAACCGGAATCTTGCGGGTCGTCGCCTTCTCGTACGCGTCGAAGTTCGGCATCAGCGCGGCTTGCGCGCGGTAGAGCCGTTCCCGCTCCGGGTCCTCGGCTACCCGGGCACGCGCCGCGAACGTCTCGTTCGGTAACTCGACCGTGACGTCGGGGTTGGCGACGAGGTTGTGGTACCAGTCGGGGCTGGTCGGCGCGCCACCCTTGGAGGCGATGATCACGAGCCGGTCGCCGTCGGTTGTGTAGACGATCGGCGTCGTGCGCCGCTTTCCCGACTTCGCACCGGTCGTGGTGATCAAGACCAGTGGGGCGCCCGCGAACATGCCGGTGACCTGGCCACCGTTGTTGCGGAACTCGTCGATCACCGCGGCGTTGAACGCGTTGAAGTCGTTGTTGAAGTCTTCGAGGTTCGGCATATCGCGCAGCCAACGTCGATCGGGTCGCGGAGATTCCCGTGTCGATCTCGCCGACCGCGAGCACACCCGACGGCGACTAGGGCTTCTTGGCAGGTGGTGGGCTGGCAGGCTTTCCCGCGGCAGGCGCCGCGGGTTTCGCCGCAGGCGGCGTCGGATCGAGCAGCGAGAAGGCGACCATGCTCTCGTAGATGTCGTACACCCGCTGTCCGTAGAGCGCGCCGGTCGCCCACGTTCCCCACAGGTCCCACCACGTCTGCACCTTGCCCCGGAATCCGAGCTGCAGCGTGCCCGGCAAGAGGATCGGGTCCTTGTACGCCAGATCGGGGAATGCGGGATCGACGTAGATGCGCAACAGTTGCATCTGCGCGCGCACCCCGGTCTGGGCGTCGGGGAAATCGAAGCCGTGCGCGCAGGTATCACACCAACCGATGCCCGCGAAGTTGTTGTCGGTGGGCGCGCTCCCGGGGTTCGCGAACCCTGCCGTCTCGAGGATCGACTGTGCGAAGGCAACGTCACCGCGCACGCCGGTACGCGTGCCTTCGTCGAGATAGATCTGCGCGAGGACCTCGATCGGCACGGTGATGTGCGGCGTGTAGTGCTGCGCGACCACGTAGTCGGCCATCTGCTTCGCGGTGAGCCGACTCGGACCGAGTATCGGGCTCGTCGCGCTCGTCGCCGCGGTCTCGAAGTCGTGGATTCCGGCGAGCGAGACGGCGATGCGCGTCCGCGCGTCGCCGATCTTCGAGCGCAGGTCGGCGAGGTGCTGATCGGCTGCACGAACCGCGCCGCCGGCGCGCGCGGATACGGCTTTGATCTGCGCGACCTGCCGGTTGACGCGTTTCTCGAGTCCGAGGTACTCGTCGAGCAGCTCCTTCTCGTTGGAGCCGAACGTCCCGAGCACGTGCAGTTGGCTTCCGGCCTCGACGGGCGAGGTGGTGTTCAAGTACCCGGAGATGGCGTTCATGAGCTGCGCGTCGCCGGCGTGGATGTAGGCCTCCGCCGCAGCCTCGTGCAAGAGCGTGCGGGTCTGGGCGAGAGACCGCTCGGTCCGGCGGGCGACGGCCTGGAGCCGCTTCAGCTCGCGGCGCGCCGCGAGGTCGCGCTTCCGAGCGGTCGCGACGGCGCGCTGCGCGGGCGCGAGGTCGGCTTGCGCAGCCTTCAGCTCGAGGTTCCCCTGCTGCATCGACTGCAGGAGCTGGAGTCCGGAGTTGGTCGGCAGGGTGAACGCGGGCATGGCCGCGGGTGGCGGCGGGATCGTCGTCGTGGTCGTCGGGCCCGTCGGCGGCAGCGTCGTGGTCGAGGCGTCCGGGGGACCGGGAATTTTCGGGCCGCCGATGGTGGTGCTCGTGGTGGCGGTGGTGGTCGTCGTCGCCAGGCCGTAGGCCGCCCCGGGTGCTGCGAATGACGTCACGACGGCCGCGACGACAGCAACCCGCGCGCATGACAGTCGGAACATCCCTTTTCCAGTCGGCATCCGCACGTCGGATCTTCAGGTACGGCGGGGCGCCGCGCAGTGTATTGACCGGTCGGATGTGGGGAAAGTCGGTCCGCTTCCCGACCGTTTGTCAGCTTCGGGGCACTTGGCTCCAGGGAAGGCCCTTGTCGGGCCGGGGCTCGCCCGGTAACCCGAGCACCCGCTCGCCCAGGATGTTCTTCATGATGTTGGTGGTGCCGCCCTCGATGGAATTGGCCTGGACCCGCAGGAACGCCTTTTGGGGGTTGGACAGATCCATGGCAATTCGCGGCCGCTCCATCGTGTAGCCGCTCGGGTAGAGGAGCGCCTCGGGCCCCATCAGATCCATCACGAAGCTCATGATGCGCTGGTTGAGCCCGGCCATCGCGAGCTTGCCGACCGAGCCTTCGGGGCCGGGCGTTCCCTTGCGCCGCGACTGGCTCGCCCGCATGTTGGTGAGGCGATTGACCTCCGCCTCGATCCACAGCCGCAGGAGCGTGTCCCGCGCGACTGCGTCGCGAGCCTGCCGGTTGCGCTTCCACTCGTTCACCGCAACGGCGATCACGCCCGAGCCGCGCGGGTTGACCTGTCCACCGATCGACACCCGCTCGTTCATCAGGGTCGTCAGCGATACGCCCCAGCCCTCGCCGACGTCACCCAGACGCTCATGGTCGTGGATGCGTAGATCGGTCATGTAGACCTCATTGAACTCCGCGTCACCGGTCGCTTGCACGAGCGGCCGCACCTCGACGCCGGGAGCGTGCATGTCGATCACGAACATGGTCATGCCCTTGTGCTTCACCTGCTCGGGATCGGTGCGGACCAGGACGATGCCGTACCGCGCGACGTGCGCGAGCGTGGTCCACACCTTCTGGCCGTTGACGATCCACTCTTCGCCGTCGCGTACCGCCCGCGCCGACAGTCCCGCGACATCGGAGCCGGCTCCGGGCTCGCTGAACATCTGGCACCAGATCTCCTCACTGGTGAACAGCGGGCGGAGGTAGCGACGCTTCTGTTCGTCGCTTCCGTGAGTCACGATCGTCG
>DATCCI010000170.1:0-6343 GCA_036511415.1 Acidimicrobiia bacterium | reverse complement strand
CTGCCACTACCGAAGAAGACGAACAGACTCGCCGCCACGGTCGCGATCCACGGACCGACACCGGCTCTGCGCATGATCACCCGCAGCAGCGCGGCCGCGGTCAAGTGCAAGGCGATGGGGAGCACCTGGTACGGCATGTAGCTCCGCAACCCGACGACGAAATACATACCGCGGAACACCAAGAGCGGGAGCGCGACGAAGTGGCCTCCGTGCTGTCGCAACAGATCGTGCATGTTGACGCCGCGACCGGCAAGGAACTCCCAGTCGTCGCGGAAGAACCAGACCTTGGTGGCGGCGATGAGATAGAAGACGAAACCGGCGAGCTCGACGACCGCGAACGCGGCTGCGGCCGCCTTGCGAGCGTCGTTGATGACCGCGGGCAGACGCGAGCCCTCTACGACATCTTGCGCGGTCACGGGTTCGGACATTATCGGCACTCAAGCGGACGAAGTGGCCGGACTCGTTCACGCGCGCCAACCGTGGCGGGGCCGCCAACGCCCCGCCTCTCGTGGAGAGTCGGTTGATGTCGACGGACTAGCTTTGCGCAAGAGAACGTCACGGTGCCCTGAACGGAGGCTCGGACCACCATGCCCGGGTTAGCGAACAACGAGAGCGACCGACCCGTCGACGAACAGCGCTTCTTCTTCGTCCATTTGATGAAGACCGGAGGGACGTCGTTCGCGTTCCAGCTCCGCAAGCAGTTCCAACCGAACGAGGTGTACCCGAGCGCAGGTTTCGACCGGCGCGACGATGCCGACATCGCGGGCTACGTCAGCATCTCGCGACTGCTCCGACTCTCACCCGAGCGCCGCGCCGAGATTCGCGTCTACACCGGGCACTTCCCCTTCGTCGCGTCGGAGTTGTTGGACCCGTCTCTCGTAACACTCGTGTTGTTGCGCGATCCCGTCGACCGGACGATCTCCGTCCTGAAGCACTTCAAGCGCTTGTCCAAGCGCTACCACGAGTACGCGCTCGAGGAGATCTACGACGATCCCTTCGTCTTCGCACATTTCATCGAGAACCATCAGACGAGGATGTTCTCGGTAACGGCCGAAGACAAACCCGAAGCATTCGGGAGCACCATGAGCTATTGGGCGACGGCATCGTTGCTCGGCCTCGGCGCGCCGCCCGAGAACGAAGCCGCGGATGAGGTCGACCGCGACCGCGCCATCGCCGCGGCGAAGGAGTCGATGGTCGACGAGCGACGCTTCGAGGTGGCGAAGCAACACCTCGCGAGAGTCGACGTCATCGGCTTCACCGAGCAGTACGACGAGTTCATCGACGAGCTGCGGCGTCGCTTCGGATGGTGGCCCAACGGGATCGACACCGAGGCGAAGGCGAACCTCAGCAGCGAGGCGTGGACGGAATCGGCCGCGCTGCGAGAACGAATCGCCGCCGACAACGCGCTCGACGTCGAGCTCTACGCGTTCGCCAAGCAACTCGTCGAACGTCGTCGGGCGCCGAGTACCGCGGCCGCCTCGCTGACGACGGGGCGCACCGGCGGCACCGGGTCGAGCGAGCCTCGTCCTGCTCCCCGTACCTCGGATACCGCGCGTCCCGCCGCGGCGACACCGGACACGCGTCAGGAGACTCGAGATCGGCTCCGCGCCGAAATTCGAGCGAAGCACCCCGGATTCTTCGAGGCGCTCGTCGCCGATGCGAAGATCACGGCCTCCTACCGGGGCGAACGGGCCGAATTCCGCGGCCGTGCCGACGCGCTCCGTCAAGCGCTCCGATTGATGTTCGCGAGCGATGCGTTCCTCGCGCAGGCGCTGTACCGGGCGAAGGCTCGCCTACAGGCGCTCGGTGTGCCGGTGCTCCCGCAGATCGCGCACCGCCTCGCGATGATGATTGCGCAGGTCTGCATCGGGGATCCCGTCGTCGTCCGCCCGGGCGTGTACTTCGCCCACGGGCAGGTCGTCATCGACGGACTCGTCGAGATACACCGCGGCGTCGTGATCTTTCCGTGGGTGACGATCGGTCTACGCGCGGGCGACGTTTGCGGCCCGACGATCGGACCGGGCGTGCATATCGGCACCGGAGCCAAGGTGATCGGTCCGGTTACGGTTCATCGCAACGCCCGGATCGGCGCGAACGCCGTCGTCGTCACCGATGTACCCGCTCGCACGACGGTGGTCGGGGCTCCCGCACGGCCAGCTCGCGACGCCGCAAATCCTTGAGATCGGAATCAGGCGCTTTCGGATCGTCGTGAGCGCCGGCTTCGGCTCCCTGTAACCTCTCGGTGCGGTTCGTGCGCGGAAGGGAACACGTTGATTTCACTTCGGCAAGGCCGGACGACACGGGGCATCTCGAAGGCGCTCACCGCAGCCGAGACGTTGGCAACCGAAGGTCGCCGCCTGCAAGCCATCGATGTGCTCACGGCCGCGAATCGCGCGGCGTGCAGCGCCGAGATCGAACAGCAGCTCGTGCATCTCCGTTGCGACGCGTTCGACGAGGTCGGCGCCGGCCCCGGCCTCGCCGCTTGGCCTCCCGAAGCGCCCGATTTGTTTCCTGGTGTGCAATTTGCCGAAGTTCCGGCCCGCGACTTCACGGCCGAGACGCTCCGCAGCGGCATTCTTCGTCACGGCTGCCTCGCCGTACGCGGGCTCGTTCCGCCGAAGCGGGTCACGGAGCTGACCGACGACGTCGACGCCGCGATGAACGCGTGCTCGGCTTGGGAGAGCGATCGCGGCGCCGCCACCGGGCCGTGGTTCGTGCCGTTCGAGACGGGCCGCGGCCCGAACCTCGGACCCGAGCGGAGGTGGGTCACCGGTGGTGGGGGTGTGTGGACGGTCGACTCGCCCCGAGCCATGTTCGACGTCCTCGAGGCTTTCGCCGAGATCGGGCTCGATGACCCGCTCACCGGCTATCTCGGGGAGCGCCCGGCGCTGTCGGTGAAGAAGTGGACGTTGCGCCGAGTGCCCATCACGTCGGGAACGAATTGGCACCAGGACGGCGCGTTCTTGGGGCAGGGGATCCGCACCGTCAACTTCTGGCTCGCGCTGTCTCATTGCGGTGACGACGCTCCCGGGCTCGACATCGTCCCGCGTCGAATGGAGGGCATCCTGCCGACCGGAACCGACGGCGCAATATTCGACTGGTCGGTCGGTGAGGCGCTGGTGCAGAAGGTTGCCGAGGACGCACCGGTCCTTCGCCCGATCTTCGAGCCCGGCGATGCGTTGTTCTTCGACGAACGCTTCCTGCACCGAACGGCCGTGAGCGAGGCCATGACGCGCGAGCGATATGCGATCGAGTCGTGGTTCTTCGCGCCGTCCCACTATCCAGGTGACCAACTCCCGGTGGTGTTCTGAGCGCTTGCTACCGTTCGCGTATGTTCATACAGGAGACGGCGATCGTCGAAGCAGGCGCGTCACTGGGTGAGGGCACGCGTGTGTGGCACCACGCCCACATCCGTGAAGGGGCCGTCGTCGGTCGCGACTGCAGTCTCGCGAAGAACGTGTTCATCGACGCGGGCGTGCAGATCGGCGATCGCGTGAAGATCCAGAACAACGTGTCGGTCTACGCCGGGGTGACGCTCGCCGACGACGTGTTCGTCGGGCCCAGCGCGGTGTTCACGAACGATCGCCGTCCTCGCTCCCATGGGTTCGCGTGGGACGTGGCACCGACGTACGTGCGGCGGGGCGCATCGATCGGCGCGAACGCGACGGTTGTCTGCCCGATCGATATCGGCGAGTGGGCGATGGTAGGGGCCGGAGCGGTAGTCACTCGGGACGTGCCCGCCTATCAGCTCGTTGTCGGGAACCCGGCTCGACCCGCCGGTTGGTGTTGTTGGTGCGGCCGCATCGTCTCGCGCGACGGGCTCCGTCCGGCCGACGCGGTCTGTGAGTGCGGGCTCCGGTTGGGCACGACGCGCTGACACGCGCTCGGCGGCTGCAAGGGGGCAGAACCGGCGAGTGGGACAACACGCCTCAGTAGGAGACAATCTCCACACACACGCGCGCACGGCATTAGCCGTGCCTGTTCGTCCCGGCCTAAACTTTGAAGCGTTCGCCCTCCGACCGCATTTGACCTGGGATCATTGAGAAATCATGCGCATCGCGATGACGAACAACTTCTTCCTACCGCGCCCGAGCGGTAGCGCGCACCACACCGCGAGTCTCGCTCGTGAGCTCGCCGCGCTCGGCCACGACGTCCTCGTCATCACTGCTGCGCATCGGGGTGCGGCGAGTGAAGAGTGGGTCGACGGATATCGGGTTGTACGCCTCCCGAGCTGGACGCCGCCGCCATCGCGTCTCGGCATGAACTACGAGATCCCGTGGACGTTGTCACCGCGGAACCTGCGCCGGTTGTTCCGCCTGCTCGACGACTTCCGTCCCGACGTCGTGCACCAGGGCGGCCAATTCTTCGACCTCACGTGGATGAGCTCCATCTGGGCGCGCCGTCGCAAGGTGCCCACCGTCCTCACCGTGTACACCGCGCTGGTGCACAGTGATCGTGTCGCGCGCACGATCCTTTGGTTGGGCGACATGGTGCTCGTCCGACCGTTTCTCGCGATCGGGCGGCCGACGATCGTCGTGATCGACACGTGGATCGACTCGTACGTTCGGAAGCGCTACCGCGTCGGCGACGATCGCATCGCAACCGTGATGATCGGAGTCGAGCCCGACCGTTTCATCGGCGTCGACGGCCGCAAGGTGCGCGAGAAGCTCAGCCTCGGCGACCGGCCGATCGTTCTGTCGATCGGACACGTGATCCCGCTCATCCGAGACCGGCTCGCACTCGTTCGCGCGATGCCGCACCTCGTCGCGAAGCACCCCGACCTGGTAGTGCTCGTCGTCGGTCACGTCTTCGACGAGGCGTTCCTCCGTCTGGCCGATCAGCTCGGCGTGCGCCACCACCTGGTTTGCACCGGCGAGGTTGCCAGAGACGAGGTTCCCGGCTTCGTCGCCGCGGCCGACGTCGAGGCTCACGACTTCCATTACTTCGGACTGGGGACTTCGACGCTCGAGGTGATGGCGGCCGGAGTGCCCGTCGTGTCCGTCGTGAGTACCGACAACTTTCCCGGTCTCGAGCTCCGGTCCGGTGAGAACATAACGATCGTGCCCGAGAACGACCCGAATGCACTCGCCGGCGCGATCCACGAGCTCCTCGACGACCCCGAGTTGGCGGAGCGCGTCGGAGCGGGGCAGCGCCGCTTCGTCGTCGACCACTTCTCCATGTACGCGGTCGCACGCGACTACCTGGCGCTGTACGAGAAGGTCGCCAACTGACCCGCGGGTCAAACCCCGTCGGGCGCTTCCCACACCTCGCGAATACGCATCACGCCCGGGATCGTGGTCGGCTGCGAGACCTCGCCGTCGGACACGAACCGCTCGACGAGCCGATCGCCGAGGCGGGGCGGTATGCGCTGCAACTCGACACCGGGCTCGAAACGACGCGCGAGCTCTTCGACGGGTTCCGGTTCGCCGGCGTCGAGGTAGTAGAGACCGGGACCGAGATGGAACGGCGACAGGTTCAACCTGACGGCCTCGTCCGGCGTGAGCCAGTAGCGCAAGCACGGCGACACGGCCAGAGGGTCGCCGTTTTCGCGCTGGGCGACCCAGGTCTCGAGTACGGAGCCGCTCGATCCGAGCACGTTTCCGAGCCGTACGACGGAGTACCCCGCCCGCAGGGCGATGCGCTCGCCGAGGAGCTTCGTGGCCCCGTAGACCGTTTCCGGAGCCGCCGCCTTGCACGTCGACACGAAGACGAGGTTGCCGCGGGGGACACCTGCAACCATAGCGGCCTCGACGATGTTGTACGTACCGAGCACGTTCACTTGTGTCGTCTCCAGCGGATGAACCTCTCCCACCGGCGCGTGCTTCATGGCCGCGAGGTGGATGACGAGCTCCGGCCGCAGACGCCGCATGGTCTGATCGACGAGCTCCGCGTTCGTGATGTCGAGGTCGGGCAGATCCGTCAAGTACGTCTCCGCGCCGGCCGCGTCGAGGTGTTCGGCAATCCTGCGCCCGAGGAACCCGTCTGCCCCCGTGACGAGGACACGCTTTCCCGCGACGAGCTCGGGGGGAAGCACGATGCTGTGCTCGGGCCGCGGCAGCAGATCGGCGTACCGTCCGGCGACGCGTTGAGCGAGCGTCTCGGCGATGTGAGTGGAGTGCGGGACCTGCAAGGCATCGAACCCTAGCAACCCCACTGCGTTCCGCGGCTGGGCAGCCCCTCCGGCCGTCTGTGATACTCGGTCGACCAACAACCCGACCGACCTAGGCAGGAAAAGCGAGTGGCGAGCGCCGGGGGCAACGTCGAGGAGAAGTCGGACGCCGGACCCTCGCCGACCGAACCCGACGCGGAGTCGTCCTCGCCGTCGCAACCGCGTTCCGCGCTG
>DATCCI010000169.1:0-4802 GCA_036511415.1 Acidimicrobiia bacterium | reverse complement strand
CACTGCGCGAGTTCAGGCAGCTCGGGCGCGACCTGCGGGCCGTCGGAAGGTTCCATACGCACCGGCGCGCGCAGCTCTCGGGTCCGTTCCCGTTCATCGGCGCGTCGGTCGCGCCGCGCGTCTTGATCTCCGAGGCGGCGGTGCCGTACCGCCCGAACCTCGGCCTCTACGTCGAGGTCGAAGAGGCTGCAGCAGACGAGGATCCGGCCGATGTCGAGCGGATCGGCACCACCCACCTCTCCGACCTCTGCGCGCAGCCGGGCGTCGCGGGCGCGTGGTCGTTCGCGGACGAGGGGCGGCGCATCTTCGTGGCCTGGCTCGACGCGGCGCCGCTCGAGCTGAACGACCGCCTGGTGCCCGTCGTCGCGCGGCGACGCGCGGAATCGACCGGTCGTACGACATTCGCGGGACCGTTCGAGACCATTGCGCCGTGGGACTGGACCTGGTTCGACACCGATTGAACCCGGGCCGGCGCGTCTGCGTAATCCCAGTCGATGCGGCGCCGCCTCGCGACCACGGGATGGGTGTGGGTGAGCGCCGTCGGGCTGGCGACGGTGCTCTTCGTTGCGTGCGGTGGTGGATCCTCCGGCAATCACGCGGCCGCGCCTCCGACACCGTCGAGCTCGCCGGCTCCGCCGACCACCGCCGTCGCCGAGGACGCGAAGCTCAGCGCGGCCGATTTCCCGAACATCAACACGATGACCCGAGTGGGCGACCATTTCGTCGGCAACGCGCGCGGGCATCTCGCGGAGGCGCTCGCGGTCGCCCGTTCTGCCAAGGGCGGTCGCTACCCGGTCGGCACCATCATCCAGCTCCTTCCGCAAGAGGCGATGGTGAAACGGGCGGCCGGCTTCAGTCCGCCGACGAACGACTGGGAGTTCTTCTCACTCGACGTGTCGGCAAAGGGCACCCGGATCCTCAGCCGCGGCGGTGCGAAGGTACTGAACCGGTTCGGCGGCAGCTGCGCATCGTGTCACCGCGCGGCGACACCACAGTTCGACTTCGTGTGCGGGACGACCCACGGCTGCGCACCGCTGCCGATCGGGCCCGCGGTCATCGCGTCGCTGCAGAAGAGCGATCCGCGTCCGCGCTGACCCGCACCGCCGACGAGTTCACGAAGTCACGACCGAGCGCGCCCACGCGTAGTCGGCCTTGCCGGCGGAGGTGCGTACGACCACCTCGACGATGTGGGCGGCGCGTGGCACCTTGTACCCGGCGAGGTGCGCGCGGCAGTGCTCCTGGAGCGCCCCGAGGTCGGGTGCCACCGCGCCCGGTACCAGTTCGACGATCGCGACCACGCGCTGGCCCAACTGCGGGTCGGGCGCGCCGACGACGACCGCGTCGACGACGGCCGGGTGCCCTTTCAACACCGCCTCGACCTCCTCGGGGTACACCTTCTCGCCCCCGGTGTTGATGCAGAGCGACCCCCGGCCGAGCAGGTGCACCGTCCCGTCGGCGTCGATGGTCGCCATGTCGCCGGGGAGCGACCAGCGAACGCCGTCGATCTCGACGAAGGTGCGCGCGCTGCGGTCGGGATCTTTGTAGTAGCCGAGCGGCACGCGGCCGCGGGTGGCGAGTCGTCCGACGACTCCGGATCCGCGCGGCACCGGTTGCAGGTCGTCGTCGACCACGATGGTCTCGGCCTTCGCCGCGAAGGTGAGCGAAGGGCTCGGCGCGGCGGAACCCGTTCGTGTCGTCACCGCCACGGCCTGCGCGGGCGACTCGGACGAGCCGATGCCTTCGACGATGGCGAGCACCGTTGGGAGCGCGGCCATGAGGTCTTCCTTGGCGTCGCCGGAGAGGATGCTGCCGCCCGAACCGAGCAACCGCAACGACGACGTGTCCCAGCGGCCGCGGTGCTCGGCGAGCGTCGCGAGCAACGGCCGCGCGCTGGCATCACCCACGAGGTTCATCGCGTTCACGCGCTCGCGCTCGACGAGATCCAGCACGTGCTCCATGTCGACGTGGAGCCGGTCGTAGAGCACGACCCGGCCGCCGCCGAGCAGCGTCCCGATGGCCGACCACTGCCCGCTGGCGTGCATGAGTGGGCCGAGCGCGAGCGAGACGAACTGCTCCGGCCGGGCAACCCCATCGGGGAGGAACGGCGTCAGGCGTTGTGCGGGGTTGTCGATCACCGACGCGACGATGTCGTCGGGTCGTTCGATCGGCGCACCCCCCGGGTTCCCGCCTCCCATCGCGCCGAAGAAGATGTCCTCGTGGCGCCAGAGGACCCCCTTGGGCATCCCCGTCGTGCCGCCGGTATAGAGCACGTAGTGGTCGTCGGGGGAGCGCGGCCCGAGATCTCGCACCGCCGGTGTGCCGTCGATCTCCGCGGCAACGGAGCCGTCGTCGACGTCGAGCACGAAACGGACCGCGGGGCAACGGCGCGCGACGCGTACGGCGCGATCGCCGACGTCCGCGTCGTGCACGATCCCGACCGCGTCGGCGTCGCCGAGCAGGTACGCGAGCTCGTCGTCGACGTAGCGGTAGTTCACGTTGATCGGCACCGCGCGCAACTTGTAACACGCGAACATCGCCTCGAGATGCTCGATCGAGTTGCGCATGTACAACCCGACGTGCGTGCCGGGGCGGGCGCCGCGGGCCGCGAGCACGTGCGCGAGCCGGGTCGATCGCTCGTCGAGCTGCGCATAGTCGCGCCGGTCGGCGGCGCACACGACGGCGACGCGCTCCGGAACTGCATCGGCCACCCGCTCGAAGAGATCCGCGAGATTGAACTGCAACGCTGCCCCTCTACTCGCCGCTACAGTCCGATTCTGACATGACCGAACTCCAACCCCTGCTCGTGCGCCCGGACGGCTTCGTGCCCAAGGAGCGGTACACGACCCGTGGCTTCGCGGAGCTCGAGCAGGAGCGATTGTGGCCGCACGTCTGGCAGATCGCGTGCCGCGAGGAGCAGGTCGCCGGCGCGGGCGACTTCTTCGAGTACACGATCGGCGACGAGGCCATCGCGATCGTCCGCGCCGAAACCGGCGTGCTGCACGCGTTCTACAACGCCTGCCTGCACCGGGGGCGGCGACTCGCGGAAGGCTGCGGCACGTTCGCCGACGGAACGATCCGGTGCGCGTTTCACGGCTGGTGCTACGGGCTCGACGGCCGGCTCGCCGACGTTCCCGATCGCGAGGAGTTCGTCGGTCTTCCCGACGACCTCACGCTCGCACCGGTACGCGTCGACACGTGGGGCGGGTTCGTGTTCGTCAATCTCGACCCGCACGCGGAGGCGTTACTCGACTACCTCGAGCCCCTGCCCGAGCTGCTCGGGCCGTACCACCTCGAGCAGATGCGCCTGCGCGCGTCGCTCAGCACGATCATCGACGCGAACTGGAAAGCAGTGGTGGACGCGTTCAACGAGGGCTACCACGTGCAGGGCCTGCACCGGCAGATCCTGCCGTGGACCGACGACGTCGCGATCGAGTACGAGCAGTTCGAGCGGCACGCGCACTACGGGCGCCTTGCCGGCGCGCGCCGCGAGCTCCGCCCGAGTCCGCGGCTGCACCTCGGTCCCGACGAGTTCGACGAGGGCGAGATCCTCGCGAATCTCGTCGGGGGGCTCGGCGGCGCATTCCTGGGCGAGGAGCGCGCCGCGATCGAGGCGTTGCGCGCCTCCGGACCGCCACCCGGCTCGACGCTGCTCGAGGCGTACCAGGCGCGGCGCCGCCTCCTGCTCGAAGCGCGCGGCTTCGACGTCTCGGGCCTCTCGTCCGATCTCATGACGAGCGCCGACGACGTGTTCTGTTTCCCGAACGTCGTCGGTCCGATCTATCCGGGCAGCGCGATCCTCTTTCGCGTGCGGCCGCTCGGTCCCGATCCGGATCGCTCGATCAAGGACACGTGGGTCCTCGAATGGCGCGCTCCCGGAGCGGCCGGAGAGCGCCGGGTGCAACCGAAATTCTTCGAGAACTGGCGCGACCGGAACTGGGGCGAGATCACCGAGCAGGACTACGAGAATCTCGCGAACGTGCAACGAGGAATGCGGTCGGCGGGCTGGACCGGGGCGCGGTTGAACCCGCGCCAGGAAGGCAACATTCTCCACATGCACCGGGTGATCGACGGCTACCTCTGCGAGAATGGATCGCACCGTGATTGATCCGAAGCCGAAACCTGACGGCCGCGACCCGCGCGAGGTCACGCGGCTCGTCGCGGGGCTGGTGCTCCTCGCGCTGTTGATCGCGTTCGTGATCGACAACACGCGCTTCGTCACGGTCGGGTTCGTGTTCTTCGACCATCGCACGCGCCTCATCTACGTGCTGATCGTGACCGCCGTCGTCGGTGTGGTCCTCGACCGGCTGTGGCAACGCCATCGCCGGCACTGAGAGCCGGCACTGAGAACCCGCACTGAGAGCCGCGTCCGGGCGCCGGCACACGGTTAGGGTCGGTCCATGACCTCAACGCGAAGATGCTCGATCGTCGTCCTCGTCTCACTGCTCGCCTTGGCCGCGTGCGGTGGCAGCGCGAAGAAGGTCGACCCCGCCGCGGATCTCGCCCTGGCGAAGAGTGCGGTGCTCACGGCCGCCGACGTGCCCGGTTACACGGGTTCCCCGCACACCAGCTCCGACGACATTCCCGCGGCAGCCAAGAAGGACTTCGCCACGTGCATGAAGGTTCCCACCACGATCTTCGACGACACGCCCGGCGCGCAGAAGGCGGACTCGCCCGACTTCGCCAAGGGCGAAGCCCAGGTCTCGAACAGCATCGAGATCGATCCCAACAAGAGTGACATCGACAAGGGCTGGAGCCAGATCTCGAAGCAAGAGGCCGCGGACTGTCTGCAGAAGCTCTTCCAG
>DATCCI010000168.1:0-3962 GCA_036511415.1 Acidimicrobiia bacterium | reverse complement strand
CGGACCAGCAACCATCGCGCCCGAGCGCTCGAACCCTGGCTCGACTTCTACAATCACCAACGACCCCACGGCGCTCTCGGTCACCAAGCCCCCGCAAGCCGCCTACCCGCGGCAGCCTGAACAACCTGCCTGGGAACTACAGCTAGCCGGGTAGAAACGCTCGAGCCGACCGAATGCGCGATCTCGATCCCGCCGTGGAGGGGTTGGCGATCGACCTCTCGGCGCGCGTAACGCGGCCGGCCTCGAGTCGTGCTGCGTCTCGGTCGCCGTCGTACCGACGTCGCGGCGGCGCCCTCATCGTGCACGAGGCCGGGGGAGTGGTGACCCGTCCCGACGGCGGTTCCATCGCCGGCCATCCGGCCGTCGGCTCGGGCGACGGCTTCGGGATTGCCGTGGTGGCGAGCGCGTCGGCGGCCCTGCACGACGGGTTGGTGGAAGCGATCGCCCGGGGGATGCAACGATTGCGGGCACAGGTCGGTGACTGAATCCCCGTCGACCGCTCCGTAGAATGAGTGCCTTCCCCGTTTCGGAGGTTCCGTTGGCCGCAATCATCATCATCCTCGTCATCGTCGTCTTGGCGATCCTCTTTTTCGTCTTCGCCTTCAACGGCGCGGTCCGCCTTCGCAACCGGGTCGACTCCGCGTGGTCGCAGATCAGCGTGCAGCTGCAGCGCCGTCACGATCTCATCCCGAACCTCATCGAGACGGTGAAGGGATACGCCGCGCACGAGAGCTCCACCCTCGAAGCGGTCACCGCGGCGCGCACGAGCGCGGTGCAGGCCCAACAGGCGGGTCCGGCACAACAGGCCCAAGCCGAGAACGTGCTGAGCGGTGCGCTGCGACAGCTGTTCGCGCTCTCCGAGAGCTACCCCGATCTCAAGGCCAATCAGAACTTCCTAAGCCTCCAGGAGGAACTGACATCGACCGAAGACCGGATCGCGTACGCGCGGCAGTTCTACAACGACAGCGTGCAGAAGTTCAACACGAAGATCCAGACGTTCCCGACGGTCATCATCGCGGGGATGTTCAACTTCCAAAAGCGCGAGTTCTTCGAGGCCGAGCAGGGATCGACCGAGGTGCCCAAGGTCCAGTTCTGATCCTGCGTCCGCGCTGAGCCGTCGCGCTCGGCACCGTCGTCTCGAGGCTGTTGGTGTACGAACAGATATCCGCGAACAAACGCAAGACGGTCCTGCTCATCTTCTTGTTCGTCCTGCTGTTGAGCGCGGTCGGCATCGCGGTCGACTACCTCCTACGCGGCGGCGTCGTCGGGATCGTGATCGTCGCGATCATCGTCACCGTCTCTTCGTTCGTCTCCTACTTCAACAGTGACAAGGTTGCGCTGAGAGTGGCACACGCGCAGCCCGCCGATCCGCAGCAGTACGCCCGCTACCACAACCTGGTCGAGGGCCTGTGCATCGCGAGCGGTCTGCCCAAGCCGCGGTTGTACATCGTCGACGATCCGGCACCCAACGCGTTCTCGACCGGCCGCAACCCCAAGCACGCCGCGATCGCGGTGACAACGGGGCTGCTCGACAAGATGAACCGGGTGGAGCTCGAAGGTGTGCTCGCACACGAGCTGAGTCACATCCGCAACTACGACGTCTTGGTGATGACTCTGGCGGTAACGATGGTGGGGATCATCGCGCTGCTCTCCGACTTCTTCTTGCGCATCATGTTCTGGACCGGAGGTCGGGGCGGTCGAGACGACAACAACAACAATCCGCTGGGAATCGTGTTCGCGATCCTGGGATTCGTGCTCTTGATCTTCGCGCCGATCATCGCCGCGCTCATGCAGATGGCGGTCAGCCGCAAACGCGAATACCTCGCCGACGCGTCGGGCGTACAGCTCACCCGATACCCACCGGGCCTGATCTCCGCGCTCGAGAAGTTGAAGGACGATCACACGGCGACCCATTTCGCGTCGAAGGCCACCGCGCATCTCTGGATCGAGGAGCCGCTCGACAAGGAGTCGAACAAGGGCGAGACCAAGTGGAACCACCTGTTCGACACGCATCCGCCGATCGACGACCGGATCCACGCGCTCGAGCAGATGTGACGCGAAGCTAGAGGGATGCGTCTGATCTCCAAGGGTGTCTTCGCGCTCGCGCTCGTGATCGCGATCGTGACCGCGCTGGCCGGGTGCGGTGGTGGCACCAAGCACGCGGCGAAGGCGCCGGCAAAACCTGCCGTGCCTCCGGTCGCGCCGCTGACCGGCCTCCCCGATCCGACCGGCGTGTCGCTCGAGCGCTGCGCCATCACCGTCAAGATCGACAACACCCAGGCGGGCCACCCGAAGTACGGGATCGATCAGGCTGACGTCGTGTACGAGGAAGTGGTGGAAGCGGGGATCACGCGCCTCGCGGCGATCTTCAACTCGCACGATCCGGATCGCGTCGGTCCCGTGCGCTCGGTACGCAAGACCGATCAGAGCCTGGTGTGGCCGATCGGAGGGATCTTCGCCTACTCCGGCGGCGCGCCGTACGCCATCGACTCGATCAGCGCCGCGCCGGTCGTGCGCCTCGACGAGACGCGCGCCGGACCGCTCATGTTCCGCGATCATTCGCGCAACCCGCCGGTGAACCTGTACGCCCACGTCAACTTCATGTACAGCAAGTGCGGGCCGCCCGTCCCGCCGCCGGCCTTGTTCACATATCGCGGTGCGCAGGCTGTTGTCGCGGGTGTACCCGCCGCCTCGGCCCGCGTCGGCTTTCTCGGAAGCCCGTCGTACGCGGTCACCTGGACCTGGGACGCGGTGACGGGCACGTGGAAGCGATCGATCTTCGGCAGTCCCGAGGACGTCGCATCGGGTACGCAACTCGCGCCGAAGAACGTCGTCGTGATGTTCGTGTCGTACGTCGGTGGTGATCCCAATCACGACGAGATCGGCGCGGAGGCGGCCGTGACGGGCAGCGGTAAGGCGCTCGTGTTCACCGCGGGCAAAGAGATCGCGGGCACGTGGTCGCGCCCGGACAAGAAGCAGCCCGCCCGGTTGCTCGACGCGGCCGGGAACACGATCGCGCTGACCCCGGGCCAGACATGGGTCGAGCTGCCCGACGCCGGTTACTCGGTGACGGAAACTCCGTAGCCGGAGCGTGAACCCCACGCTCTAGACTCGGTCCATGGCCGACGAGCGCACCACTGGAACCGCCCGAGTCAAACGTGGCCTGGCGGAGATGCTGCGTGGCGGCGTGATCATGGACGTCGTCGACGCGCAGCAGGCAAAGATCGCCGAGGACGCGGGTGCGGTCGCGGTGATGGCGCTCGAACGCGTGCCGTCCGACATCCGGCGCGACGGCGGCGTCGCGCGCATGAGCGATCCGTCGATGATCGAAGGCATCCAGAAGGCCGTCACGGTGCCCGTGATGGCGAAATGCCGGATCGGCCACTTCGCCGAGGCGCAGGTGCTGCAGGCACTCGGGGTCGACTACGTCGACGAGTCGGAGGTGTTGACGCCCGCCGACGAAGCGCACCACGTCGACAAGTGGCAGTTCACGGTGCCGTTCGTATGTGGCGCGACCAATCTCGGGGAGGCGCTGCGGCGTATCGGCGAAGGTGCATGCCTGATCCGGAGCAAGGGCGAGGCCGGTACCGGCAACATCGTCGAGGCGGTGCGCCACCTGCGCTCGATCCTCGGCGACATCGAGAAGCTGAAGGTGGCGCGCCCCGAGGAGCGCTACGCCTGGGCGAAGGACCTCCGCGCGCCGGTCGAGCTGGTCGACGAGGTCGCCGAGCGCGGTGAGCTACCGGTGCCGCTGTTCTGTGCCGGTGGAATCGCCACTCCGGCCGACGCGGCGCTCGTCATGCAACTCGGCGCGCAATCCGTGTTCGTCGGCAGCGGCATCTTCAAGTCGAGCGATCCGTCGAAGCGCGCTCGCGCGATCGTCGAGGCGACGACGCACTATGACGACGCCGACATCGTGACCAAGGTCTCGCGCGGTCTGGGCGAGGCCATGCGCGGCGAGG
>DATCCI010000167.1:0-9256 GCA_036511415.1 Acidimicrobiia bacterium | reverse complement strand
GCCGAGGTAGTCACGTTCGGCGAGGCGATCCGCCTCACATTGCACGAGCAGATGGCGCTCGACGAGCGGATCCGCGTGTTCGGTGAGGACGTCGCCGACGCCGATTCGCACGTCATCGACGAAGTACCCGGAAAAGGCGGAGTGTTCGGCATCACGTTCGGCCTCCAGCGCGCGTTCGGGGACGCCCGATGCTTCAACACGCCGTTGGCGGAGGCGAACATCATCGGCCGTGCCGTCGGGCAGGCGATGCGCGGACTCCGGCCCTGCGCGGAGATCCAGTTCTTCGACTACGTGTGGCCGGCGATGAACCAGCTGCGATCGGAGGCGGCGACGACGCGATGGCGTTCGAACGGTGCATTCAGCTGCCCGATGGTCGTGCGCATCCCGATCGGCGGCTATCTCCAGGGCGGCGCGTTGTACCACAGCCAGTCGGGCGAATCGATCTTCGCTCACGTTCCCGGGCTCCTGATCGCGTTCCCGTCCCGAGCGCGCGACGCGGCCGGCTTGTTGCGCACCGCATTTCGCTGCGACGATCCGGTGCTCTTCCTCGAGCACAAGCACCTGTACCGACAGGGTTACAACCGTGACCCGTTCCCGCCCGCGGATTGGATGTTGCCGTTCGGCAAGGGCACATACGTGACGCGCGGCGATCGGGCGACCGTGGTCACCTGGGGCGCGACCGTGCACCGCGCCCAGCTCGCGGTCAAGGAGCTGGGCGGCGACGCCGGCGTCGAGATCGTCGACCTGCGCACGATCGCGCCGTGGGACCGCGACATCGTGGCCGAATCCGTTCGCAAGACCGGCCGGGTGCTCGTGCTGCACGAGGACACGCTCACGTGCGGGTTCGGCGCGGAGGTCGCCGCATTCGTCGCCGACGAGTGCTTCGAGCACCTCGACGCGCCGGTGTGGCGCCTGGCCGCGACCGACACGTTCTGCGCGTACGAGCCCACGCTCGAGAACGCGACGCTCCCCCAGGTCGACGACATCGCACGCGACCTCCGGGCGCTCCTCGACTACTGAGGCCTCCCGATCTCGGCCCGGCCGGTCAGGCGAGCTCGCGCAGCAATGCCTCGCGATCGAGGCCGAGGACCGGTGACCCCGGGCGGTTCTCCCGATCCTGGTATGCGGCGAGCACCTCGCCGACGATCTCGGCGTCGGCCATGAGCGCGTCGGGCGTGACCAACAGGTTGAACCACCGCAGGAACGCCCGGAACACGACGGGTGATGTTCGCATTGCCGGGAGGAGTCCTTCACGAAAGATCTCTTGCATGAAGGCACGTGGGTCTTCGGGAGGCAGCTCCTCGTGCAGCGCGCGCGCCTGCGCGTCCTGCAACACCGCCGAACGGAACCACGGCACCAGCTCGCGATCGGTGAACGCGGCGAAGGTACGACCGAGCCCGTCGAGATCGTCGCCGTGCTCGCGTAACGCGTCGGCCAAGCCGAACGCGTGCACGAACGCGAGGCTGCAACCGCGCCCGTAGAGCGGGTTCGTGCACACCGCCGCGTCACCCACTGCGACGTAGCCGTGCACGATCGGCTCACCTTCGTCGTCGACGAGGGGTCGGTACCGGTTGCGGAGGCCGGCCATGACGTGCACATCGGTGATCGGATCGGCCACGCCGTCGACGCGCCAGGGCGCGGTCGCAACGAGCGACCCGGCAACGGTCTCGAAGCCATCGGGCTCGGCGAGGGCGAGGCGGAGCTGCTCGTCGTCGCTCTCGATCGCGTAGGTGATCGAGAAGGTCCGGTTGTCGCCGAGGAAGATCGCGTACTTGAGGTAGCCGAGATCGGCGGCGGTCGGGCCTGTGTACGGCGGCGCCTCGATGCCGGTCCGAACGCGGTAGAACCGTGAGTAGTAGACGATGCCGCTCTCGTGCAGCTCCTCCCGGACGGGTGCGGCACCGACCGCGGCGAGCCAGTCGGCCGACGACGAGCGCGGGCCACGGGCGTCGACCACCACGTCGGCCGAGATGCCGTCGACACCGACGACGCGGGGGATCCTTCCGGCCCGCGCGTCCAGGGATCCGGCGGCGGCGCCGTGGCCGAGCTCGACGCCCGGCTCGCCGAGCACCAACCGGCGCAGGACCCATTCGAACGTGGTGCGCCGGCACGCCAGCGCGACGAGGTCGCCGTCGCCGGGACGCTCCAACTGATCGGTGAGCGTCGGGGGAAGGTCCGCCGTGAACGGGATCTCGGTCGCGCCCGCCTCGAGGAGCGCGTCGAGAACGTCGGGCGTCCGGTCGCGCAACAGGTTGCGAAGGCGGGCGAGGAACGCGTGCGAGTGGCGCACCTGCGGTGCCCCCGTGCGTCGCCACGCGAACGCCGCGTCGGCATCGGTCGGCATCGGAGTGTCGTCGCGTTCGAGGACGGTCACCTCGTGTCCGGCGCGCGAGCACGCGAGCGCGGTGCCCAGGCCCGCGATCCCGCCGCCCACAACGATGATTCGCAACCGTTCCTCCCCGAAGGCATGCGCACGAACTCCGAGCGAGGGTACCGTCCGGTTCCGCGGCGACCGGCGTCGACGCGTTTCGCGCACTCGGGCGTAGATCGCCCGCGTCGCGATCTACAACGGGCCGCAGGTCACGGACACGAGCACGGCATCGCGCGACAGCGCGGGCACCCCGACTCGTAGCGGGCAGCCGCGGCGCCGAGCGACAGGCCGAGCTGATCGCTCAGGGATGCCAACCAGGCGAGGACATCGCCGACTTCGTGGAGCTGCTCGTCGCGGGTGCCCTTGCGTACGGCCCGCGCCAGCTCGCCCAGCTCCTCGGCGAGCCAGGCGATCGTCGCATCGACGCCCCGGGCTCGATCGCGCGTGCCGAACGTGTCGGCCATCAACTGCTGGAAGTCGTCGAGCTGCATCCGCCGAGTTTGGCCCGCACCGCGGGCCGGGCGCGCACCCGCTAGGAAGGAAGCTCCCGAAAGGGCGTGTCCTTGCCGGGCCGCGGCTCGCTCGGCAGCCCGAGCACCCGCTCGCCGATCACGTTGCGCTGGATCTGCTCGGTGCCGCCGCCGATGCGGCTGCTCCACTGCCCGAGGAACTGTTGCTGCCAGTAGCCGTGCTGGATCGCGTCGTCGTCGTAGAGCATCGATTGCGGGCCCTGGAGCTCCATCACCAGGTTGGCATCGTGCTCGAGCCGGCGCGACGCCGCCAGCTTCAGCACCGAGGCCTCGGGACCGAGGCCCTGATCCTTGCGGCTGCGCGCCCGCAAACCGAGCCATTTGATGAGTTGCGTCCGCGTGTAGCTCCGCACGAGCTCCTGGCGCAGCACCGCGTCGTCGGTCGCGCCACACCGCTTCGCGAGCGCGAGCAGATCGCGAAAGCCGACCCGTCCCCCGCCGCCGATCATCGCCCGCTCGTTCGACAGCATCGTGTTCGCCGCCCGCCAACCACCTCCGAGCGGGCCCAGACGCATCACGTCGGGGATCCGGACGTCGGTGAGGAACACCTCGTTGAAGTGCGACGCGCCGTTGATCTGGCGCAACGGGCGTACGTCGATGCCCGGCGTGCTCATGTCGAGCAAGAACGCGGTGATGCCCTTGTGCTTGGGTGCGTCAGGATCGCTGCGCGCGAGCAGGAGGCCCCAATCGCTGTAGTGCGCGCCCGACGTCCACACCTTCTGGCCGTTGATCGTCCACTCGTCGCCGTCGCGCTCGGCACGCGTCCGCAGGCCCGCGAGGTCGGAGCCCGCGCCCGGCTCGGAGAACAGCTGGCACCACACGTCGTCGCCGCGCAACATCGAGGGCAGGAACCGCTCCTGCTGCTCGGGAGTACCCCATGCGATGATCGTGGGCCCGGCCATGGCGATGCCGACCGCGAACACGCCGACCGCGGCGTTGTAGTGCGACTGCTCTTCGTTGAAGATCCGTTGTTGCCAGCCCGGCCCACCGCGCCCGCCCGCCTCGACGGGCCACGTGATGCCGGCCCAGCCGCCGTCGTAGAGGATGCGCTGCCACTCCTTGCACGCCCGGACATGGGCGGCGTCTGCCTCCGGATTGCCGTCTCCCGGCATGTACGAGTGATCCGACTGTTCCCCGGCCTTTCGCCGCGGCGCGTGCGCGTCGAGCCACGCCCGCACCTCGACCCGGAAAGCGCGTTCCTCTTCGGTTTCCTCGAAGTCCACCGCTCAACCGCCCAGCACGGAGCCGTAGTCGGGGCCGCAGCGGAGTTGGTGGCCGCCGTCGATCCCGAGCATCTGCCCACTCACCCAGGTCGACTCCGAACCGGCGAGATAGCGCACGGCGGCGGCGATGTCGTCGACCGTCCCGACGCGCGCCACAGGCATGTTCGCGTTGTAGCTGTCGAGGATCGGCCCGCCGGCAGTGATGAAGCTCATGAGCTCGGTGTCGACGATGCCGGGTTGTACCGCGTTGACGCGGATGTTGTGCTCACCCAGCTCGTCGGCCGCGCACTTCACCAGCATCTCGATTCCGGCTTTGCTCGCGCAGTACGCGCTCATGAAGCGATGCGTCGTGTGTCCCGCGATCGACGACATGCCGATGATCGAACCGCCACCGCCGCGGATCATCACCGGAGCGGCGTGCTTGATACAGAGGAACGTACCCACCAGGTTCAGGTCGACGGTGGCGCGCCACGCGCCGGCATCCGACGCGACGATCGGGCCACCGTGCAGCGACCCACCCGCGCACGCGAACAGCACGTCGAGCTTCCCGGTGGGCTCCGCTGCGGCTACCACCGCGCGCTCGACGTCGGATTCGTTCGTGACGTCGCTCACGACGTACCGGACCGTGACACCGGGCCCGGCCATGGCCGCGATCGCCGTCGCCGCCTCTGCGAGACGCGCCTCGGTGCGACCCGCGATCGTCACGTGCGCCCCGTCGGCCGCGAATCGCCGCGCGCATCCGAGCCCGATGCCGCTGCCTCCGCCGGTGACGAGCGCGGCCATCCCCTCCATGCCGGGCATCGGCCCGGCTCAGGAAGCGTCGACGATCGTGATCGCCTGCTTCGGGCAGACGCGAACCGCTTCCTCGCACTTGGCGCGCAGGTCGTCGGCGGGCTCTTCTTGGAGCACGTACAAGAAGTCGTCCTCGCGCACCTCGAACACCTCGGGCGCGGCGGCCATGCACAACGCGTTGCTCTCGCACTTGTCGAAGTCGACGACGACCCGGAAGCTCATGTGTTCCTCCCGTAGACACTGACGGGCGGCACCGTAGCGCACACGCGTCATCGGGTTTCCGACCTCAGCGGGCTTTCGTCACCCGACGCGCCAGCCGGTCGAGTCGCCGGTCCCACGCCGCACCGACGTCGTGCATCCACCCGGCGGCCTCGGTGAAGGAGCCGGGCGTGAGGCGGCGCACCGCCGCAGAGCAGGAACCGCGCAGCACACCGGCCAGACGGTGGAGCGGATCCTCAAGGACGGCGAGCGCGACCGCTGGTTCACGCCCGAAGAAGCGCTCGACTACGGGATGATCGACCGGATCATCGAACGGCCCGGACACGATGGGACCTGCTAGGAGACGCGACCTGCTAGAAGAAGCGGTCGATGTTCGACGATCTGCTCGCCGCCAACCGCCGCTATCGCCTCGAGTTCCACGACTCCGGCGTCGCCGGTGCTGCCGCGAAGGGTCTGGCCGTGCTGACCTGCATCGATTCCCGCATCGATCCCCTCGCGCTGGCCGGGTTGCGCGCCGGCGACGCGAAGATCATCCGCAACGCGGGCGCACGCGTGACCGCCGACGCGCTGCGCTCGCTCGTGATCGCGGTGAACCTGCTCGGCGTGACGCGCGTATGCATCGTGCAGCACACCGACTGTGCCATGGTCGGCGCGACCGACGACCAGATGCGAGCGCGTATCGGCGCGATCCGCGGTGTCGACGCCGCGGATTGGGACTTCTTGGCCAGCACGGATCAGCTGGCGGCACTGCGCGGTGACGTTCAGCTCATCGCGTCGTGCCCGCTGTTGCCACCCGACCTCCACGTCGGCGCGTTCATCTTCGACGTGCACAGCGGTGAGCTCGTCCCCGTTGACGACCCCTGAGTTGGTGAAGACGGGAAGGGCCGGTTGCCGAGGCGAGGCGAGGCGGAGATCGAGGCGGTCGTGTTGGCAATGGTTGCCGGATGCGGCAACGATGTCCGCCGTGGGCATGAACACGCTCGAGGGACCGTCGCATCGTGAATGACTCGTTGGGCACGCCCGGCTCGCCCAAGAGCTTGCCGTTGATCCTGGCGCGAGAGCTCGCGTCGAACCTGGCAACGCCGATGTTCTTGATGGATCCCGGGGGCATGCTCGTCTTCTACAACGACGCGGCGGCGATGCTGCTCGGCAAGCCGTTTGCCGAGCTCGGGGAGATTCCCTCGGGTGAGTTCGGCACCGCCCTGCAGCTCGCGACCCCCGACGGCGAACCGATTCGTCGGCGCGACTCGCCATCCGGCATCGCGTACTACGAACGCCGGCCCGCGCACAAGACTCTCCTCGCCACCGCGTTCGACGGCGTGCGACGCGAATACGAGGCCACGGCGTATCCGCTGCTCGGCGCGAACGGCGCGATGCACGGCGTCGTCGCCGTGTTTTGGGAACGCTCGCCCCGGAAAGACGATCACTGATGCGCGCCCGCGTGTGGGGCTGTCGAGGGTCCGTCGCCGTGCCGGGCGCGGAAACCGTCAGGTACGGCGGCAACACGTCGTGCGTCGAGGTACGCCTCGACAGCGGGCACATGCTGGTCCTCGACGCCGGGACGGGCATGCGGCCGCTGGGCGTGTCGATGCAAGACGATCTGCCCGTCGAGCTGCACATCCTGCTCACGCACCTGCACCTGGACCATTTGCAGGGCCTCGGGTTCTTCCGGCCTCTGTTCGCACCCTCGCTCGACATCCACATCTGGGGTCCGACATCGCCGGTGCAGCACTTGGCCGAACGCATCGCGATGTACCTCTCGCCGCCGTTGTTCCCGGTTCGTCTCGAAGACGTGCCGTCGCACCTCACGTTCCACAACGCGCCCGAGGAGCCGGTGACCGTCGGGTCGGCGACGATTCGAGCCGCCAAGGTGACGCACCAGGGTCCGACGGTCGGCTATCGGATCGAAGAGAACGGGCGCACGCTCGTCTACCTCCCGGATCACGAGCCGTCGATCGGTGGCGATCTCGTCGACGTTCCCGCGATGTGGATGAGCGGGCACGACATCGCCGAGGACGCCGACGTGTTGCTGCACGACGCCCAATACCGCGATCACGAGTACGGCGCCCATGTCGGCTGGGGTCACTCCAGCATCGGCGATGCCATGAAGTTCGCCGACAAGGCGGGCGTCGAGAAGCTCGTCCTGTTCCACCACGATCCGTACCACACCGACGACGAGCTCGAAGCGTTGCTCGCCGAAGCCAGGGCCAACTGGCCCGGGACCGAGGACCGCGTCTGCCTCGCGTTCGAGGGCATGACGATCGTGCTCGACGACGCCGGCGTGACATTCGGCCAGGAGGGCGAGCGGATCGGGTCGCCGACGTTCGAACCGTCGTGACCCGTGGGCCGTCGCGCCTCACGCGCGCGCGGCTCCGAGGTCGAGGCCCAAGCGCCGGGCCGCCGCGGCCGCCTCGCCGCGATTGGCCACCCCGAGCTTGGCCAAGATGTTCGACACGTGGACACTCGCCGTCTTCGCCGAGATGAAGAGCGCGTCGGCGATCTGGCGATTGGTGCGACCCTCGGCCACGAGCGCGACGACGTCGAGCTCGCGGGCCGTGAGACCGTACCGATCCGCGGGCGAGACCACCGCGCGGGCAACCGCGCCCAGGTCGAGGCGCGCCCGGCGAGCCAGGCTCGCGACCGCGTCGCGCACACAGGTCCAGCCGATGTCGGCCGCCCGCGCGTATGCGTCACGCGCGCTCACCGCGGCGGCGTCGCGGTCGTCGTCGCGCACGAACGCCTCGGACGCACGCCAGCGCGCGTACGCCTCGCGTGGGCGCATGCCGTAGCTCGACCACATCTCGGCAACGGTGAGCCAGCTCGGCCCGTCGTCACTCCCGGCGGCGCGCGCCGTCTCCGCGGCAACGTGGCAACGGAGGGCGTCCAGGGCTCCCGGGTGACCGCCGCCCCACCGATCGCTCGCGACCGCGTGATCGAGCTGACCGCCCAGCTCGCGCACGTGCTCCAGGTACTCGGCGCGAGCATCGGGCTCACGCGTACGCGCGGCAACCGATGCCCCGGCCGCCAGCCCTTCGACGATGACCTCGATGCTGACGTCGGAGCACAACCGGAGGTCCTCGACCGGCTCGCGCATCGCTACGAGCGCCTGCTCGAACGCGCCGGCCTCGTCTCCGCTCCATCCTGCGATCGAAATGAACGCGTGCTCGATCGCGAGGTGGTCGCGCACCGCTCCCGCGTGGCCGATCAACTCCTCCATCCGCGCCGCCTCGGCGCGTGCCGTCTCGAATTGCGCGCGGCCCACCGCCAACAGACATTGCTGCTCCGCGAGGCGCCAGGCATCGATGCCGAGCGGATCGACACTCTCGACTTCTCGCAGTTGTTCGTCGGCCTCGTCCCATCGCCCGAGCGCGCGTAAAGACTCGACGGCGTTCAACCGCAGGAACGCGCCGAACGCGCGGTCGAGCCCGTGGGCGCGAGCGATCTCGGCTCCCTCGAGTGAGATCGCCAGCGCCTCCTCGTCGCGGGCCGTCGTCTGGAGCGCGCCGCCCTCGTTCACCGCGGCACGCGCGACGTCGGCCCACGACTCGGTCTCGAGCGCCAGCTCGCGCGCCCGGTGGAGCTCGGCGAGACCGTCGTCGAGCCGCCCGATGCCGGCCAGGATCGTCCCCAAAGAGTTGTGCGCGTGACCCTCGATGACGGGCTCGCCGACCGCCCGCGCCACCGCGATCGCCTGCTCGCACACCGACATCGCCTCGTCGTCGCGGCCCGCGAGCATCAACTGCTGGCCGAGCGTGGCGAGCACCTTCGCCCGCGCCGCACTCGGCTCGACCGGCACGAGCCGCACGGCCTCGCGGCAATGTTCGAGGATGTCGGACCACGACCGCGCGAGCATCCAGAGGTACCGGCCGTAGCGCTCGTGCAGGAGCCCGGCGACGATCGGATCGTCGACGGGATCGATCTCGGCGATGGCCGACCGCGTGTAGTCGAGGGCTCGGTCGGTGCTCCCGGACATCTCGGCCTGCGTCGCGGCGTAGCGCATCATGTCGACGTGGCGCATCCCGGTGCGGGCCTCCGCATCGGGAACCTGCACCCACAACGCAAGGATCTGCTCGGCGTGGTCGAGCGCATCACCGTCCGCATAGATCTGCTCGGCCGCACGC
>DATCCI010000166.1:0-13842 GCA_036511415.1 Acidimicrobiia bacterium | reverse complement strand
ACAGGTACCGGCGGTGGACCTCCTCGATGAGCGCCTCGAGGTCGGGCCGACCGGTCGGGTAGACGAGGCCGAACAGGCGGTCTCCGTGGGCCGACGGGTCGCGCCCCTGCCGGAGCTCGAGGTCGGCCAGGATCTCCTCGCGCGGAAGTCCGTGTTCGCGCATGGTCCTCCTCGTGGCTCGCCGGAGATCACGGTATCGCTCTCGCTGCGGTAGACCACTTGAACCAACGACGAGGAGCGGCGCCATGCTCATGAACGTGCAGCCCATCCCGACGATCTCCGAGCGCATCAACGAGGTGCGCGCGCTGACGGCGCAGATCGTCAACAAGGAGATCCTCCCGAACGAGAACCTGTTGTGGGCGCGGCACACGAACGCGCGGCTCACCCCGGGCGACGTCGAGCAGGCGCGCGAGCTGCGCGAGCACATCAAGGCCGTCGTGAAGCAGGCGGGACTGTGGGCTCCGCACTTGCCGGTCGAGTACGGCGGTGCCGGTCTCGACTTCCTAGAACTGGCCTACATGAACGAGGTGCTCGCCTACGCCGTGGGTGCGGCGTCGCTGTTCGGCGTGGTCGCGCCGAACTCCGGAAACCAGACGATCCTCGTGAAGTACGGCACCGAGGAGCAGAAGCGAAAGTGGCTCATCCCGCTCATCGAGGGCACGCTCGAGTCGGGCTTCTCGATGACCGAACCTGACCAGCCCGGCTCCGACCCGCGTTCACTCAAGACCACGGCGCGGCGCGACGGTGACGAGTGGGTCATCAACGGCCACAAGTGGTTCACGTCGAACGGCAAGCGGGCCGACTTCTTCATCGTCATGTGCCGTACCGAAGACGTCGAGGGCGGCAGCGACGCGAGCGGACGCATGACCCAGATCGTCGTCCCGAGCGACGCGCCCGGAGTGAACATCGTCCGCGGCATCACGGTGTGGAACGTCGAGAGCGACCACTGCGAGATCATCTACGACAACGTTCGCGTGCCGGTCGACAACCAGCTCGGCAGCCGGGGGAGCGGCCATCAGGCCGCGCAGGATCGGCTCGGCGCCGGTCGCGTCTACCACTGCATGAACTCGATCGGACAGATGTTGCGCGCCTTCGACCTGATGGTGGAGCGCGCGATGGCGCGCGAGGTCCACGGCGGGCTGCTAGAGACCAAGCAGTTCGTCCAGGGCTTCATCGCCGACTCCTACATGGACATCCAGGCCGCGCGACTCATGACGATCCACTGCGCGGAGAAGATGGCCGCCGACGTAGACGCACGCACCGACATCTCTGCCATCAAGGTGTTCGTACCTGCGGCGTATGAGCGGGTCGTCGACCGTGCGATCCAGGTATGGGGCGCGGCCGGCGTCTCGGGCGACCTGCCCCTCGCGGCGATGTACCAAGGGGCGCGCACGCTGCGCATCGCCGACGGCCCCGACGAGGTCCACAGGATCCTCATCGCCAAGAACGTGCTCTCCCAATACCACCGCGGCACCGGCTGGGACTTCGGAAGCTGAACGGCGCGTCCCACCGCGCTTTGGGACTTCTGGCCCTGCCCCGCCGGGCGCGTCGTTCGTCCATTGCCCGTGGATGGTCGTCGACGACGACACCGCGCTCATTCTCGGGCGCGAGCTGCTCGGCTTCCCCAAGAAGATGGCCGACATCGAACTCGAAGTCGACGGCGTCTCGTCTACTTGTGCGTACCATAACGCGCAGCAGCCCGCCGGTGCGACGCGTGGCATAAGTGCCGATCTGGGATACCCCAACTCACCTCGAAAGCACCACGGCACGACCTACTCGTGTGTTGAATCAGAGCTGACTCAAAGTCACGTCGAGGAATTGCGCGGCGAGATTGGCGATTCGCCGGTTCGACTCGCGACGCCCGTACCTCGAACCACCGTTTCGCGACGGGCATCCAGTGTCTGGTCACAAGCGTGGTCACAGACAACCGTGAACGACGGATAACAGCACGTCATGCGCTATCGCCACGAACCCGGCGTGAGCTGCGTAAACGACGACGGAGCGCTACGCCCGCGCACGGCCGATAACCGCCGAAGCGAGGTGGAAAGTCATGGTGTCGAACGAGAGAGCAACGTCACATTGCACATCAACCATCTCGAGGACCGCGCACGCTCTCCCCTACTTGGGCTGAGGCCCGATGACGCGTCGACACTCTCCTGTTTCGCGCTTCCCACCCGACAACTTCGGCGGCGCGCTCCCCTACTTCGGGTCGCCTACCCGATGACGGCGTCGACATGTCTCCCCTTCCTTCGCGGCCGTCGGAGCGCACCCTCATCGGTAGCAATTTGCCGTGGCGTCCGGCTATCCGCCCTTGGTCGGGAACCGCCGGCGAAATGCGCGTACCGGGTAGCCCGTGAGCCGGCACGGGCTCTGGGCCCGGGCCGAGGCGCTGCGGGGCAAGTTGAGTATCGGGCCGAGCTCGCCGAAATACTGCCCCGCGCCCAATACGGCCAGGACCTCTTCACCACCGTCGGCCCGCTCCCGGTACACCTCGACGTCGCCCTCTTCCACCACGTACACGAAGTCGCCCCGGTCACCCTGGTTGAAGAGCACCTCGCCGGGTGACAGCGTCACCTCCTCGGGATCGCGTTCGGCGAAATCGGTCACGAGCTCGACGACGCGGTCGGCGATGTTGCTAATGCGGTCGTCGTGCGTGGCGACGACAACCAGGCGCTCGGGTTCAGCCAGCTCGCGCAGCAGGCGCAGCACGCCTTCGACCTGGATGTGGTCGAGATGGGCGGTGGGCTCGTCGGCAAGCACCATGGGTGGGCGCTGCACCAGCGCGCGGGCGATTGCCACCCGCTGCTGTTGGCCGCCCGACAGCGCCCCGGGTCGGTACCCGGCGCGATCGGACAAGCCGACCAACTCGAGCAGCTCGTCGGCTCGCTCCGCCGCCGGCCGGCGCTTCATCTTCGCCAGGCGCATGGGGGCCATGACATTCCCTTTGGCGCTCAGGCTGGGGAGCAGGTTGAACGCCTGGAAGACGACGCCCACGGTGTAGCGACGGTGTCGGGCGAGGGCCGGCCCGGTCAGGTCGACCACGTTCTCTCCCCGAAAACTGATTGACCCCGAGGTCGGCGTGAGAAGCCCGGCCAAGCACGACAGCAAGGTGGTCTTGCCGCACCCGCTGGGGCCGATCACCACCACGAGCTCGCCATCGTCGGCATCAAAGGACAGGTGGTCGAGGGGGCGCACCATGTACCCGCCGGAGTCGAACTCGACCGTGAGGTCGCGCACTTCGAGTTCTGCCATTACGGCCCCGCGAACGCAGTGGCCGGGTCCACTGACACCGCCCGGCGGAGTGCGGCGAGGCTGGCCAGCAAGCCGATGATCAGCGCCGACACCGGTAGCAGGATGTACGCGCTCGAAGGAGTGACCACGGGCTGGGCGAAGATCCCGCGCATGAAGTTGGCCATGACCGCCCCGAGTGCGGCGGCGACGAGCGACACCAGCGTCGCCTGGACAGCCAACCCGGCAAATAGCACGGTCGACGAAGATCCCAGCGCCTTGAGTACAGCAAAGTCGCGTGCGCGCTCCAACGCTGAGACGTACACCAACGCGGCCACGATCACCGCGGCGATCAACCACATGAGGAAACGTGAGCTCGAGATGGACGACCGTCCGGCGGCCATCTGAATCAGGCTGGCCTGCTCAACCCGTTTGTTGGTGAATACGGCCGTGCCCGCCGGCACGGTGCGCGGCACCCCAGCGGTGAGCACCGCACTCAGAAGCGGACGCCCGCTGAACACCACCGCTTGGGCGTCGTGCAACGTGACATAGGCGTTGGGAACGCCACTGAGCAAGGTGAGACCGCGGGCGGTGCCGACCACGGTGAAGTGGTGCCCGTTCATTGTGAACTGGCCGCCGACGCCGAGCTTGAGGCGGGCATCGACGACCGCCTCGCCGTTCGAGGCAACCTGCCGTCCCGAAACTATGGGTGGGGCGCCGAGATCGCCGGGGATGAAGCCGATGAGATTGGCGCTTTTCTGCGCGCCGTGTACCTCTGCCACTTGGGGCGCGATCACGACGGGCCCGACACGCCCGGCGCCGGGGTCCGCCGCCACCTGCGGCACGACCAGCGCGGACAGCGGGGAGAGCGCAACCATCCGGCCCGATGCTCCGGCGGCAACCACCCACGACTGCGCGCCCAATGCGTGCACGGTCTGGTTTATCTCGACGCTGAAGCCCGCCGCCAACCCGCTCAAAAGTAGCGTCATGGCGAACACCAGCGCAGCACCGATCGACGCGATGAGGAAGCGGCGGGCGCGAAAACGCAAGTCCTGCAGCGTTATGGCGAGCATGGCGCTTGGCCCCTAACTCTTGTGGAATAAACGGTGTAGACGTCGCACATGTCGTTACTGCGATGTCGCCAGATGGGGGGTTCCGAGTGGGAGCTCGTGGGAGAGGCGATCGGCCATTACGCGCTCGACCTGCGGAATGGCGTCACGCGTGGCCTCCGAACCGCACTCGATGATCTCGGGCGCTCGGTAGAATTCGATCCACGTGTGAGCCGCGAGATTTGGGCGCACGACGACATCTGCGGAGCGTGCGAGATATTCGCCCAGCTGGTATTCGGTCACTTGGAACGCGTTCATCACGATGTCGAGCAGGTTGAGGCTGTGAAGCCGGCCGTTCAGATACGCAAGCGGGTTCAGCCGGTTCAGACCGCGTGACACTCGCGTGAGCACAGTCGCGGTTTCGGCGCTGACGGGTGGCATCGCATTGATCGCGATCACGATATCGGCGCCCATCTCACGGACCACGTCGACAGGGACTGGGTCGATGATGCCGCCGTCGACGAGCGTACGGCCATCGCGCATGACGGGGGTCAGAAAGGGCGGCATGGCGATACTCGCGTGCACGGCCGTCTCGATGTCGCCGCTGCGAATCGCGACTCGCTCACCGGACGCGAGGTCGGTCGCGACCACGCGCGCCGGAGTCACGAGGTCGTCGAATGTCTGAGCGCCGTGTAGGTACGGGCGCATGTACTTCAGCAGTTGTCGACCCGCAATGATGCCATCGCCGGTCGTTGCGATATCCACGGTGCGCAGTAGACGTACGAACGACGACAGCTCGTGCGCGGTCGATTCGAGGTCTGTTGCGCAAGCGCCGGCCGCAGAGCCGACTGCGACCACTGCGCCCATGCTCGAGCCGGCCACGAGGTCGATCGGGATGCCGTGCTTCTCGAGCACGAGCAGTGCTCCGATGTGAGCCAGCCCCAGGGCAGCACCGGCACCGAAGGCGACGCCCACGACGCGTCGTTCGATTGCCCGGACGAGACGATCCAGGCTCCGGGTCAGAGGGCGTCGGCGCTGGGCGAGGAGCAGGTCAGCCGCTCGTGCCGGGTCTTGTGTTGATATCGCACCGTCGTAGGGCAAAACGAAAGCGTTGGGACCGACATCGGGGTTGCGGCTCGGGGATCCGTCATTGTGGTTCCGGATTCGCAGGACTCTCGCGTGCGGTACATCGCGTGTGTCGTCGCGGAGATTTGCGACGAGCTCGATCATCACGTCGGCGTATTCGACCGCGCTCGCGGTCTCGAGACCGGCGTGCGCGCCGATCTCGACGACGATCACGCGATACCGAGTCGAGGCGCGCTCGACCAGCGCTGATATGGCGGCGATCGTGTCCGTCGCGGACAGGTCGCGTCGCGCGATAAGGGCGCCGTCTGTGATCCTCGCGTGCCACGCCTCGTCGTGTTGAAGCTCGCGGATCGGGACACCCGAGTGGTCGACGATGAGGCGCAGCACGTCTTCGGCGGCGTCTTGCGCGAGGCGCGCCGCAACGAAACGCGCCACAAGGGTGGTTCCTGTCTGTCCCGGTTCGCCGACGACCGCACAGACCAGTCGATGCATGAGCGCCGATCGCCGAAACGTCGCGCGCATGCGTTGCGACAGGATCTCGCTGATCGCTGCGCTTGCTCGCGGATCGTCGCGCACGACCGACTCGAACCGCGTTTGACTCAGCACCAGCACACGGGTTTGACGCGTCGCGGTCGTCGTCGCTGAGCGCGGCTCGTGAAGCAGAAGCGCGATCTCGCCCACAGTGTCGCCACGATCTAGGCGCGCGACGATTTCCCCGCTTCCCCAGACCGCGAGCTCGCCCTCAGCGACAATCAGAAGCTCCTCCGCGGGATCTCCCACCTCCCAGAGGGTCTCACCCTTTCGATATCGACGTGTCAGACAGCGCGCCGCCAGCCCCGCGAGTTCTTCTTCGCGGAACTCGGCGAAGAGCGGGACCTCCCGAAGGAGGGCGACGATGTCGCTCGCGTCGTCTGTCACGCGTGAACCGCGGCCGATCGCGCGAGTTCGTCGAGAGCGGGAGCGAGCAGGGCTGCGAGATCGCCGACATCAGGCACACTCTCGCGACACGCGACGATTCCCACGTCTAACGACTCCTCGCGGCTGATAACGGTCAGGTTGAGCCCGATGCCCTCATAGATCGGCCCCAGCGGAAACAACCCGACGAGGCGAGCGCCCGCGACGTAGAGCGGCACCGGCGGCCCCGGGACGTTCGACACGATCACATTCCACAAAGGCGGAATGCGCTCGACGAGAAGCGATCGGTACGCCGCGATGGTCGCGTCGAGGGGCCCAGGTGTGAACAGGTCGAGCAGTTTGGTGAGCCCATTCATGCCGAGGGGGGCGCTCTGCTTGGCTCGCTGCGCCTCCCGCTTCACGACGGCGAGTCGTTCCTGTGGATCCTCGACGTCCGTCGCGAGCCGGACCAAAAGGAAAGAAAACGAATTCCCGAATGCAGCGCCCGCGGATTCTGTCGCGGCTGGAACTCCGGCGATCAAACGCCGAGCCGGAAGCAGACCCCGGGCGAACAAATAGTTCCGCAGCGCGCCACTCACGACCGTCAGCACCACGTCATTCACCGTGGCGTGGTTGCGAGCCGCGACATCGCGAACCGCCTGGAACCGAACCTCCGTAAGCGCGACCGAGCGCGCGGGAGTCAGCTTCGCATTGAACCTTGTGCGTGGTGCCGTAAATGGACGCGGTGCTCTCTGCCCATCGGATGACGGTCCCACCGCGTAGTTCGCCAGCGTTCGTGCCGAACTCAGTGCGAATCGTGCCCCGTCCACAGGCAGAGCCGTCAGATCTACGACGGCGCGGGCCAAGAGCTCGAGACGTGACGGTGCCTCCGGCGCCTCGACCTCCGGCGGCGCCTCATCTCGCGGTTCCTTGGGCTCGAGATCGAACAGCGAAGCCATGAACTCCATGCCTCCGAGGCCGTCCATCAGTGCGTGATGCACACAGGCGATCAGCGCGACACGAATGCCCGTCGGGTCCTCGACGACCAGGATCTGCCAAAGCGGTTGTCCGCGATCGAGTCGTTGCTCTGCGCGCTCGGCCGCGATTTCGGCGAGACGCTGGAGATCGAGCGGCTCGGTGTCGATCATGCGTGGAAGGTGGTAGCCCCAATCAACGGATGGTGCGTCTACCCATACTGGACGGTGAACACCTGCCGGCACACGAACCAGTCGTTGCAGCAACGGCGGAACGCGATGGATTCGTGCAGCAAGGAAGTCGCGGAGGCGCTCGTAGCTGTATCCACCAGGCACGTCACTCGTGTCGAGCAGAAGCACCGCAGTCATGTGCAGCGGACTCGAATCGGTTTCGAGAGCCAACGCCGCCGAGTCAAAACCGCTGAGTCTGCGCATCGCTGTGCTCCAGAGAGCAAATAGGAGAAGACTGCGTGAGCACCAGACGTTTACGCATCGTTGGTGATCGCGTCCAGTCGACAACGACAGCCGCATCGCCCAGACCCCGAGAGCCGCCATGTGCCGCTCGGGGACGCGGCGGAGGCACGCCATCCGTCAGCCGTACGAACTTCGGGCGTCCGGCCCGATGCCCGCGGCGCCATCCCTTCCGTCGCTTGGACTCAAGACCCGACCCCGTGAGGTCATCGCCCGCCTACGTCGAGCCCCGTCCACGAACCTTCGAACAGAACCGATGTGCCACTTCCACTCGACTCGCGAAATTCTCGGGTGTCCCATTACGGCACATCGGTAATGCGCATTAGTGTTTGCTCGGCGTGCTATGGGGCTCGGATCGCGCGTCCCCAGAACACGCACTCCGGCTCGCGTGCGCCTGAAGAATCCCGGAACGCCGGGTTCGATGAGACATCGACGAGTTGGCGCCACGAGGCGGTCGCGGGACGGGTTTCTTCGGGGGTCTGTCGTAGCATGACTCGTTGATGGCTCTGGCCGACCTTCCTGAGGGTCCAGTCACGTTGATGTTCACCGACATTGAGGGGTCGACCGCGCTCCGGACGACGCTCGGTGATGCGGATGCCGACGCGCTCTTTCGGGAGCACGACGAGCTGATCAAGACGCAGATCGACGTGCACAAGGGCCGCGATCAGAAGGCTGCGCTTGGCGACGGTTTCCTTGCGGTGTTCGTCTCCACTCGTCGCGCGTTGGCGTGCGCGATCGACATCCAACGTGCGCTCGACTCATTCAACCTGAATCGTGTCGGGATGCCGTTGCGGGTCCGCATCGGCTTGAACACAGGCGAGGTCGCGTGGCAGGGCGATCAGCTCTCGGGCGAGTCGGTGCACGCCGCGGCGCGTGTTTGTGCGGCGGCGTCGGGAGGGCAGATCCTTGTGTCGGACGTGACGCGTCAGCTCGCAGGGACGATCACCGACGTCAGCTTCCACGACACCGGCGAACATCAGCTCAAGGGCTTCCCGGAACCATGGCGCCTGTGGGAGGTCGTGTGGGTCCGGGAGACGACGCAAGCGCCCCAACAGGTGTTCGTCGGGCGCGAGGCAGAGATGGCGATGTTGCGTTCGAAGCTCGTTGCCGCGCTCGACGGCCACGGCGGTCTCGTGCTCGTCGGCGGCGAGCCCGGCGTCGGGAAGACCACGCTCGTACGGCAACTCATCCGAGAGGCAGAGCAACGTGGTGCGCTCGCAGTGTTCGGCCGATGCTACGAGTCGGAAGGAACGGTTCCGTATTCGCCATTCGTGGAGATGATGGAGCAGGCCCTGTCGATCATGCCGGCGGAGATAGTGCGCGAAGATCTCGGTGACGACGCGCCCGAGGTTGCGCGGATGGTGCCCGAGCTGCGTCGCCGCTTCCCGGATATCAGCGCGCCGCTTGACCTGCCGCCCGAACAGCAGCGCCGGTACTTCTTCAACGCCGTAGGGTCTTTCATCGCCCGTTCCTCGCAGCGGTTCCCGTTGATGCTGGTTGTCGACGACGTCCATTGGGCCGACGAACCGACGTTGCTCCTGCTCGAGCACATGGCCGCACTCATGCCCGACCAACGTGTGCTCGGTGTCGGTACGTACCGCGACGTGGAGCTCGAAGTGACGCGCCCGCTCGCGGCCACGCTCGAGCGGCTCCTACGTGCCCGGAAGATGGAACGCATCTTGGTGAAACGCTTCGATCGCGACCGCGTTGCCGTGATGCTCGCGGCCCTCGCCGGCAAGGCCGCGCCCGACGCGATCATCGGTGCGGTGTTCGACGAGACGGAGGGGAACCCGTTCTTCGTCGAGGAGGTCTTCTGGCATCTCGTCGAGGATGGCAAGATCTTCGACGACGCGGGCGACTTCCGCACCGACATCACGGTGGACGAACTCGACGTGCCCGAGAGTGTGCGATTGGTCGTGGGCCGCCGGCTCGAACGTCTCGGCGCCGACGCTCAGAAGGTCCTCGCCGCCGGGGCGGTGGTGGGCCATGGGTTCCCGTTCGCGCTGCTCGAAGCGATCACCGACACCGACAGCGACCGGTTGCTCGACATCGTGGAGGAGGCGGAAGCCGCCAAGGTCATCGTTCCCGAACCGCGCGACGGCGACGTGTACTACTCGTTCGGCCACGAGCTGATCCGCCAGACACTGCTGTCGGGCTTGTCGTTACTCCGACGCCAACGCCTGCACCTCACGATCGCCGACGCGATCGAGCGAACCGACAAGTCGGCCCCCGATACGCGGCCGTCGGAAATCGCGAACCACCTCCTGCAAGCGGGCGCGGGCGCGGACCCCGAGCGCACGCTCGGCTACCTCGAACGCACCGCCGATCGGGCGATGGATGCTGCGGCGTTCGAAGAGGCGTTACGGGCGATCGACGACGCGCTGTCACTCGTCGGCGACGATGACGAGCGCCGGCGGGCGAGGCTGCTCGAACGCAAGGGCTGGACGGTGCGCGCCCTGGGCGACTTCGAGCAGTGCATCGCGATCTGGGACGACGTGCTGACGATGTACGAGGCGCTTGGGGAGGCGGATGTCGCGGCGGGCCTTTGCTGGGAGACCGGGTATCAGTACATCTGGTTGAGCCGGTTCGCCGATGCGTTCGCGGCATACGCGCGTGGCGTCGCTGTTCTCGGCGATCATCAGAGCCCGATGCGCTCCGCGCTCGTTAGTGCGACGGCTTCCCTATTAGCTCTCGGTGGCGCGTTCGACGATGCGGAACCGCATTTCGCCGAGGCGTCCGAGATCGCAGAAAAGCTCGCCGACGACCGGGCGCTTGGGCGCGTCGGGTGGGGACGCACGATGGCCAACTGGTCCCACGGGCATCCCGTCGACGCGATCGAGAGTGGCCGATCGGCGATCGAGCACGCGCGCCACGCGCAGGATCTCTGGTTGTTGGTCGACGCGCTCGCCTGGACGTCGTTTCCACTCGCTTACGCCGGTCGGCCGGACGAGGCGCGGCGGCTGGCAGAAGAGGGAGTGCAGATCGCAACGAAGCTCGGGCATCTCGGCGGAGAGTTCCTCAACCGCCGGGGCGTGGCGCTCGCCGGCATCCTCGAGGGCGCCAGTCTCGACGAGCTCGAACGCGCCGCTCGCGACGACCTGAAGAACATGGAGAGCGTCCGCTCGCCCTGGGTCTCGCAGTCCTACGGATGGGTCTCCGCCATCCTGACGCTGCGCGGCGACCTCGACGCATCCCTCTCATACGCAGAGGAGTCGATCCGCATCGAGAACGACTCGGCGTTCTCCCATCTCGGCTGGTCGATCAAGTTCCTGAACCGGGCGCTGGCAGCAGACCTCGAAACCTGCCGAATCATGTTGTCGGAGCGGCGCGCTGAACTGCCGCAGCCGGGCGAAGCCGCGTCGATCGGGCGGACCATGTGGCTCTATGCCGCCGCGCAAGGCTGCGCGACCGTGGGACTAGCCGACGATGCAGGTGCGCTCTACCCGCTGGTAGCAGAACGCGTGGAAACACTTGCGCTCGGCAACTTCTTCGACGCAGCCCTGTCTCAGCGAATCGCGGGCATGGCCGCCGCAGCGGCGAGCCGTTGGGACCAAGCGGATGCGCACTTCAAGACCGCCCACCGCCAAGCGCGGGAATTCCCGAACCACATCGACGCTCCGCAGGTTCAATACTGGCACGCCAAGATGCTCCTCGACCGCGGTGATCTCAACGATCGCGACCGCGCCCAGTCGATGCTCGCCGACGCGCTCCAGGGCTACCAGACCTACGGCATGCTCGTTCACACCGCCAGAGCCCAGGAGTTGATTGATACAGCCAGCGCCTCGGCCCCCGCGACAGCGCCGCATGCCCCCGCGATCCAGCGAGTACCTCACTCGGCAGACACTCGACCACGAACGCAATGACACACCCGACCAAGCCGGGTTGTGACCCATAAACGCGCGCCGCATATCGACGGCTGCGTGTCCGCGATTGCCGGAACTGGGGCGGTCGCGACCGGCGCCGGCCCTCTCCGGCGAACAGCCGCAAGACATCGCTCCGACCGCCAATCCGTCGGATGCTTCGCCGAAGTCGTTCGGGTCACACGCGTGGCGGATTGGAGAACAGAGATGGGCGCAAGACGACGCTGAGGTTGTGACCTTCGGGCTTTCATCTCGATGACCGCTGCGGCGTGTTCCCCTACTTCGGGTTGCGGGCCCGAAGTGCCTCTGCCGCGCTCCCCTTTCCTCGCGCTTAGCGCCGGTTGTTCAATCGCCTCGCCTCGCGTCGCTAACAGCCGTGGCTGTTCGAAGCCTTCGCGAAGCCCAGGACGAGTAGACCGTCGATGCAATTCACGGACCTGCACGAGCGACCACCGGCGCCTGAGACGCGTGCCGCCTGAGGGGCATCGACTGTGCTACATACGCCGGGCGTGAGCGAGGACCGTCAGGCGAACCCGCTGGTCGAGACGAAGCTCCATATCCCGGCGCCGCGGCGCAACCTGTTGACGCGCCCGCGCCTGCACGCGCGCCTGGCGGACGCCGCCGACGCGAGGTTGATCCTCGTCTCGGCTCCCGCCGGTTTCGGCAAGACGACGCTCGTCACGGCATGGCTGAGTGCGGTCGCCGGCGGTGGTGCCGCGGTGGCGTGGCTCTCCCTCGACGAGCGCGACAATGATCCGGCGTTGTTCTGGGCGTACGTCCTCGCGGCGCTCGAGTCGGCGGTGACCGGTCTCGGCGCGAACGCGCGCGCGCTCTTGGATTCGGCGGGAATTTCTCCGGATGCAGTGCTGGCGACGCTTGTCAACGAACTGCACGGCGTCGATCGGGATGTCTTCGTCGTCCTCGACGACTACCACGTCATCGATCAGCCCGACATTCAGAACGGGCTGGCATACCTCCTCGACCACCTGCCTGAACGCGTGCACCTCGTGCTGACGAGCCGGTCGGACCCCCCGTGGCCGTTGGCGCGCATGCGGGTGCGCGGCGAACTGGTGGAGATCAGGGCTGCTGATCTGCGCTTCACCGCCGAGGAGGCCGCGGCCTACCTGAACGGCGCGATGGGGCTCGACCTGGCGGCGGACGACATCGCGACGTTGGAAGCGCGCACGGAAGGCTGGATCGCCGCGCTGCAGCTCGCGGCGCTATCGATGCAGGGACGCGAGGACATCGCGAATTTCATTGCGGGTTTCTCGGGTGACGATCGCTTCATCGTCGACTACTTGGCGGGCGAGGTGCTGCAACGTCAGCCCGAATCCGTGCGCCGATTCATGCTGCAGACCTCGGTCCTCGACCGTCTGCAGGGATCGCTGTGCGACGCGGTCACGGGGACAACCGGCGGCAAGGCGGCGCTCGAGGCGTTGGACCGCGAGAACCTGTTCGTGATTCCGCTCGACGATCGACGCGAGTGGTACCGCTACCACCATCTCTTCGCCGACGTGCTGCGCGCGCGCCTGATCGACGAAGATCCCGATGCCCCGGCCGAACTCCATCGCCGCGCCGCCGCGTGGTTCGCGGAGCACGGCGAGCCGTCCGACGCGATCCGGCACGCGTTGGCGGCGGGTGACCTCGACCGGGCCGCGGCGGTGGCCGAGTTGGCGCTCCCGGCGCTGCGGCGCAGCCGCCAGGACGCGACGATGCACTCCTGGGTGCAGCTCATCCCCGACGACGTGGTGCGCGTCCGGCCGGTGCTCGCCATCGGCTTCGTGGGCGCTCTGATGTCGATCGGCGCACTGGATCGCGTCGACGAGTACCTGCGCGACACCGAGCAGTGGCTGTCGCTGACGCCCGCCGAACGGGACGCCGCGGGGATGATCGTCGTCGACGAGACGCAGCTGCCGACCCTGCCGGCCGCGATCGAGATGTACCGCGCCGCGCTCGCCTTGACGGACGGCGACATCGCGGGCACCGTCGACCACGCGCGGCGCGTGCTCGCGCTGGCCTCGGACGACGACGAGATGGGCCGGGCCGCCGCGCGCGCACTGCTCGGACTCGCGGCGTGGTCCGAGGGTGACCTCGAAACTGCGTTCGCCGACTACACCGAGTCCATCGCCGCGATGCGGCGCGCCGGCCACATTGCCGACATCCTCGGCTGCTCCATCGCGATGGCCGACATCCGCGCCGCGCAGGGGCGGCTCCGCGACTCGCAGCGCCTGTTCGAGCAGGGCCTGCATTTGGTCGCCGATCACGGCGCGGGTCCGTTGC
>DATCCI010000165.1:0-6176 GCA_036511415.1 Acidimicrobiia bacterium | reverse complement strand
CGCGCGACGGCGAGATCGAGACGGTCGACGAACACCATCACGACGAGCCGCTTGCGCACCGGCGCGGCCACGGCTTTGGGCACGTCGTGCGCGAGGGCGTCGTCCTCGGTCTTGTACTGCTTGGCGAGGCGCATGAGGAAGAAGACCATTACCGGCACGAAGATGATGACCGCCCACGCGCCGCCCTCGAACTTCGTGATCGCGATGACGATGTCGACGACGAGCGAGAGGACCGCGCCCATGCCGTTCACGAAGAGGCCCCAACGCCAACCCTTCTCCTTCTCGCGGATGTGGTGCTTGGCCATCCCGGCCTGCGAGAGGGTGAACGACGTGAACACGCCGATGGCATAGAGCGGGATCAGCCGGGCGACCTTCGCATCGGTCGCCACCAGCATCGCGATGGCGGCGGCGGCGAGGAAGATGATGCCGTTGGAGAACACGAGGCGGTGGCCGCGCTTGGTCAACTGGCGGGGCATGAAGTTGTCGCCCGCGTGGAACGACGCCAGCCGGGGGAAGTCGGCGAAGCTGGTGTTCGCCGCGAGCACGAGGATGAGCATCGTGCCGCCCTGGAGGCAGTAGTAGAGGATGTTGCCGAGCAGTCCGCCGCCGTATGCGAACTTGCCGATCTGCGAGATGACGGTCGGCGTGCCGTTGAGGAACGGCGCGACGTGCATCTTGCTGTCCATCCACGACAGTCCGAAGAACATCGCGCCGAGCAACGAACCCATGATCACGAGGGTCTGCCGCGCGTTCTTCCACGCCGGCTTCTTGAACGCGGGCACGCCGTTGGAGATCGCCTCGACGCCGGTGACCGCGGCGCCGCCCGAAGCGAACGACTTCAGCACGATGTAGAGCGCGGCTCCCATGAACAGGCCATCGCCCGGATGGCCGAACTTGACCAGGTCGTGCGTCTGTTGGGTGCTGTAGACGGCGCGGCCGAGACCACCGAACATCGCCTTGAAGACGCCGACGCCGAGCAGGATCGCCATGTTGACGATGAAGAAATAGGTCGGGACCGCGAAGATCTTCCCCGACTCGCGAACGCCACGCAGGTTGCCGTAGGCGATGATGATGATGAACGAGATCGAGATGGGCAGGATGAAGGGCTCGAATACCGGGAACGCCGATGCCAGGGCGGCGGTACCGGCTGCGACCGAGACCGAAACGGTCAGGACGTAGTCGGTGAGGAGCGCGACACCCGCGACCTGCGCGGGCATGAGGCCGAAGTTGTCGCGGGTGACCATGTAGGCGCCACCGGCAGTCGGGTAGGCCCTGATCGTCTGGCGGTAGGAGAGGATCAAGAAGCCGAGGACAACGAGGAGTGCGATCGTGACCGGCAGGACCAGCGCGAACGCGGCGACGCCGATCGCGGGGAGAAGTACGCGCAGGATCTCCTCGGTCGCGTAGGCCGAGGACGACAGGTTGTCCGACGCGAAGACGGCCAGGGCAGTGGGCTTGCCCAGGCGCTCGTCGTCGAGTTGCTCAGTGTGCAGCGGCCGGCCGAGCAGCTTGTTCTTCAGCCGGTAACGCGCGCTGTCGGGAGGAAGCTCCAGGCCGGGGACGGTCGGCACGGGCAGGGGGAGGGTCGCGGGGTGCGGTGCGGTCGGTGCCGTCTCGGTTGTCGATTTCGGCTCGGTCAGCAACGGTGTCTCCCGCGAAGCGCCCGGGCGGCCGGTCGGCCACCCGTCTCATCACACCAGGACACTCGTCAACGGGGTATCAGGAACGCATCGGGTCCCGTCAAGAGAATGTCAAAAGCGCCCCGAGCGATGCCGGCGACGCCGCCGGCCGGGACTTCAGCGCGCCGGCCGTACGACGATGATCGGCGTGAGCTCGTCGTTCTGGCCGAGGGGGTTGTCGAGCAGGACCTCGCGGACGACCGAGCGGTCGGCCGGGAATTCCCGGCTGGTGCCGAGGACCTCGACGTTGATGTTGTTGGCGTCGACGATGGCGACGGGTGCGCCGACGTGCGCCGCGATCTCCTCGGCCGCGGCATCCGGGTCGGCCGGTCCGAGCATCGCGAATTCGTCGAAGGGCTTCACGGTCGCGGGGCTGAAGCCGTCGATCTCGGAGATGCGATGACCGGCGATGCGGTAGAAGTCGCCGCGCCGCCGCAGGACCAGCCGGCTGAGCGAACCGAAGATCATTGCGAACAACATGCGCCACCACCCCGCCTGCATGATCGCGACCTGCATCTTGCGCGGATCGGAGTAGCCGACGTCGTCGGGATGCTTGGTGACGCCCTTGACGAGGAGCTTGGCGAGCATGCCGGGCCGGACGACCGAGTGGTGGATCACACGGCCCTGCGAGATCGTCACGAACTTCTCCGACACCGCCAGCCAGTCTCCCGGCCGCAGCACGGCCTTGACGTACTCGTCGAACACCGGCCCGAGCGGTTCCTTGATGTGGATCAGGTGCGTCTGCACCGCGATCCGCTCGTAGTCGACGCCGCCCGCGCTCCTGGTCGTCACACCCGTACTTCTCTGTCCATGTACCGGCGCATCCACAACTCCGTGACGAGCACGCGCCAGAAGATCAGCCCGTCACCCGGACGACCCGCGAGGTACTCGTCCCAGGCCGTCACGAGCCGGGCCGAGTCGTACAGGTCGCGCGACGCGAGCTCGGACGACGAGAAGATCCCGCGGATCTCGGGCGCCTTCGCCTTCATCCAGGTGATGTCCGGGTTCGTGAACCCGATCTTCGAGCGCCTCAGCCGGTTCTTCTCCGGCATGCGGCCCTTCATCGCGTTCCGGTAGACCGCACGATTCCAGCCGCCTTTGATCTTCTGGTCGATCGGCAGGGAGAAGATGAACTCGACGAGCTCGTGGTCGAGGAACGGAACCCGCGCCTCGATCGAGAACGCCATCGAGTTCTTGTCCTCGTAGCGCAAGAGATCGGGGGTCGAGTACTGGAGCACGTCGCTCGCCAGGCGTTCGTTCAGATTCTTGTGCGCCCGGAAGTGCGCGGTCGCACCCGCCGAACCCGGTTCGAGCAGCTCTCGGGCGTTCACGGGGTTCGTCGCCTTCCCGGGCAGGCGGGAGCGCATCAGGTCGCCGGCGTACTTCATGTAGAGGTCGCGCCCCTTGACGATCTCCCGGGCCGCGGCGAGATAGTGGTGCTGCGCCATTGCCGAGCTGAGGTAGGTGCGGAAGTAGGGGATGTAGCCGGCGAGCAGCTCGTCGCCGCCGTTCCCACTCACCATGACCTTCACGTGCTCGCCGGCGAGCCGGTACACGGAGTAATAGGCATACGGCGCGGACGCGATCGTCGGTTCCTCCTGATACCAGATCCATTCGTCGATCTCGTTCCAGAAGTCGTCGAGCTGCGGGTACACGTAGTGCGGGATGCTGCCGACCGCCTGCTCGACCTCCCGGATGTACTCGCTCTCGTCGATGCTCTGTCCCGGATACAGCGCGGAGAAGGTGAAGAGGCCGGTGGTGTGCAGGTTCGTACCGCTCGACATGAGCCGGGCCATGGTCGACACCACGCCGCTCGAGTCGAGGCCGCCCGAGAGCGGAACGCCGACCGGCACGTCGGAGATGAGATGCCGCTTCACGACGTCGTCGAAGCGGCTCGCGAACTCCTGCGCGTAGTCGTCGTCGCTTCGACTCGACGCGAACTCCGGATTCACCGGCGGGTTCCAGTAGCGCTCGACCTTCACGATGCCGTCGGGCCGGACCAGCATCGTGTGGGCCGGGAGCAATCGCTTCACGCCGTCGAAGAAGGTGTCCTCGCCGTCGTCGTGCACACGGAACAAGAGAAAGCGACGCAGCGCGTCGGTCGCCGGACGGCGCGGCACGCGGGCGTCCTGGAACAGCGCCTTCAGCTCGGACGCGAACGCGAAGCCGCCCGGGCCGTCGACGTAGTAGAGCGGCTTGATGCCGAGACGATCGCGCGCGAGGAACAACTCGCCGCGTTCGTGATCGGAGATCGCGAACGCGAACATACCGGTGAGGTGGTCGACGACACTGCGGCCCCACTCCTCGAAGCCGCGCAGGATGACCTCGGTGTCGGAATGGTCAGTGACGAAGCGCCGCCCTCGCCGCTCGAGCTCCCGGCGCAGCTCCGCGTGGTTGTAGATCTCGCCGTTGAACACGAGGGCAAGGTTGCGGTCGTCGCTGTAGAGCGGTTGGTCGCCGGTCGCGACGTCGATGATGGCGAGCCGGCGCATGCCGATCGAGAAATGGGTCCCGACGTCGGTCCCTTGCCCGTCGGGCCCTCGGTGCACGATCGAGCGCAACATTTGTTCCAGCAGCTCGGGATCGGATCCGGCGAAGCCGGCGATGCCACACATCGCGGGCAGCCTACGGGCGACTCCGGGCGGCGACGCGTGCTCGGAGCGGAATTCCGGGCGCCGGAAGCGTGATCACTCGGGTTCGGACGGCGCCCGCGTGCTCGGACCGACGTTGCGGTCGAGCCAGCGGTTGACCAGCGCGGCGTCGCGCCAGGCGGCGACGACGCGCGCCGACGCGCCCGCCGTGTGCAGCCACCGTGGCGCGGCGTACAGGCGGCCCACGTGGATCCCCTTCATGCGCAGCAACTCGACGCGCGGATGGGAAGGATCGATACCTCGAGGTGCGCGTTTCAACGATGCGCGCGCTGCGACTTCGTATTTCTTCGCGCGGAGTGCGTCGACCGCGCTCGCGAGCCTCGGCCCGGTGCGGGTGTCGGCGACTGCATCGCGGAACCGTTGCAGCTGATCGCTCTCCAAGTGGTAGTAGCCGCTCCCGACGTAGAGGCCCTCCGCCGAGATCTGCACGTAGTACGCGGCGCCGCCCTCGCTCTCGGTCACCGCCGCCGCCGCCGTCTTGTACGGGGTCTTGTCCTTGGAGAAGCGCGTGTCGCGGTTGGGTCGGAACACGTGCAGGGTTCCGAACTCGCGTTCGACGACCGACGACAGCTCGAGAAACGGTGCCCTCACGCACTCGTCGTAGGTCGCGCGGTGTGATTGCCAGTACGCCTTCGAGTTGTCGGCCTCCAGACCGACGTAGAACTCGAGCGCGGCGTCCGGCCAGCCCTTGAACGTCACGAGGCAAGCCTACGCGGGTGGGCTACGCGTCCTTCTTGCGCGCGCGACTCGGCGCGACGCGCGGCGGTTCGCCCGGCATCTTCGGGTACACAGGCGGCCACGGCGCGTCCTGGAGGCCGCCGGCCAGGTCGCGCTCGTACATCGCCAACAGCGGTTCGATCGACTGCGGCTCGGCCGGCATCTCCGCCCAAGGGTCGCCGAGCTCCTCGACGCGCGTGGGCACGGTGGCGATCGTCTGCGCGTCGGCGTCGATCGTGTCGAGCTCACTCCAGTCGAAAGGCGTCGACACCTGCGCGCCGGCACGGGCGCGCACGCACCACGCGCCGAACACGGTCTTGTGCGGCGCGTTCTGGTTGAAGTCGACGAAGATCCGCTCGCCCCGCTCTTCTTTCCACCACGCGTCCGTGATCAGCGCGGGATTTCGGCGCGCGAGCTCGCGCGCCGTCGCGACCGCGGCGGCACGCACCTGGATCGCGTCCCAGCGGGGCAGCAGCCGCACGTACACGTGGATGCCGCGATTCCCCGTGGTCTTCGGGTGCGCGACGATGCCGATCTCGTCGAAGAACGCGCGCACGTCGGCGGCCGCGGCGCGGGCTTCGTCGAACCCGGTTCCGGGTTGTGGATCGAGGTCGATGCGTAGCTCGTCGGCGTGCTCGGGATCTTCCGCGTGCGCGGGCCACACGTGGAAGCCCAGACATCCGAGGTTGACCGCCCACACGATGTGCGCGAGGTCGGCGGCGACGAGCGCGCGCGACGTCGTGCCGTTCGGCGTGCTCACGATGGTCGTCTCGAGCCAGGCGGGGGCGTTCTCGGGCACGCGCTTTTGGAAGAACGACGATCCGCTCGCGCCGTGCGGGAACCGCTGCATCAGCACCGGCCGGCCGCCCATAGTGCGCATGATCGGCTCGGCCACCGCGAGGTAGTAGTGCACGAGGTCGAGCTTGGTCTCGCCCCGCGCCGGGAACAGCACCTTGCCCGGGCTCGACACGCGTACGGGATGCCCGTCGACCTCGAGCTCGACCGCGTCGTCGCCGCGCGCCACGGGCCGGACGCTACCGCGAGGTGCTCGCCAGTCAGTAGGTGCGGTCAGTAGGTGCGGTCAGGAGGTGCGGGTCAGTAGATGTTGACGTCCGGATCGAGGCCCACG
>DATCCI010000164.1:0-4945 GCA_036511415.1 Acidimicrobiia bacterium | reverse complement strand
ACCCGCCGCACCACTCGAGGTCGACGCCACCCCCAACACACACGGCACCGCCACACACCCCAACAACAACGACCACCAACCACGACCCGACCAACCCACAGGACGAGCAATTCGGTGAAGCATGCTGCGCCATCGACGCGGGAACACTCCGACCGCAGATGCCGAAGGTCACAAACCTCGAAGGCGAAGGGTCCTCAAGCGGTCAACCGGCGCTACGTTGCTCCGGGGAGGAACACGATGACCATCGACGTGGTGCTGTTGGGCACGGGAAACCCGCTGCCGGATCGTGACCGCGCCGGCGCCGCGACACTGGTACGCGCCGGTGGACGCACGATGCTCTTCGATGCCGGTCGGGGCGTGTGCATGCGTCTGGTGGCCGCCGGGGTGCTGCCGTTCATGCTCGATGCGGTGTTGCTCACCCATCTGCACAGCGACCACATCTGCGATCTCAACGACGTCGTCACGACCCAATGGGTGATGAGTCCCGTGCCGAAGGCGTTGCGGATCTTCGGTCCGCCCCGAACGCGTGAGGTCACGAACGGTTTGACCGCCATGTTGCGCCCCGACGTCGAGTATCGCCTCGCTCATCATGCCGACCTCACCTGGGAACCGCAGATCGACGTCGTCGAGGTGACGCCCGGGACCGTTCTCGACGAAGAGGGCGTTCGGGTCGTCGCCGCGCCGACCGACCATCGGCCGGTCGAACCGACGCTCGGGTACCGGGTCGAGTTCGACGGCAAAGCCGTCGTCCTCGCGGGCGATACGGTGCCGTGCGCCGGGCTCGACGAGCTCTGTCGCGACGCCGATGTGTACGTGCAGACCGTGCTGCGCGACGACCTTGTGCGGCTCGTCCCGATGCAGCGGTTCGTGGACACGATCGACTACCACTCGACGGTTGTACAGGCGGCACAGACGGCGGCCCGCGGCGGCATCCGGACCCTGGTGATGACGCATCAGGTGCCGACGCCGGGTATCGGTACTGCCGACGAGTGGGTCGCGGCCGCGCGCGAGCACTTCGACGGCGAGATCATCTTCGGCGAAGACCTCACATCGATCTCGATCTGACGATCCGAGCCAGCGGCTGTTGCCGGTGAGAGCGAGTGAGGCCCGTGTGGCAAGAGCGCGGTGCGAGTTTGCCGGGCAGACGGGCACGAGGCGAGGCTCTTGGTGTACCCATCGAGCCGGCGAGCCCGCCTGGTCCGTCGCGGACCGAGGACGGAGATGTTCATGGACGACGCTCAGGACCTCACCGACGTCACCGACTTCACCGACCTCGACGACTTCGACGATCTCGAGGACCTCGACATCGGCGTCGTGCTCGCCGATCCGGGCACCGAAAGCGAAGTGTCCGCTCGCTGGAGCGAGCAACTCGGCCACTACGTCCAGGGCCAGGGGTCGCTCGACGCGCTCCGGCTGCGATCGACCACGGAGCCGCCCTGGCCTCACGTCGACAACCCGATGGTGCGCTACCTGATCGAACGGACTTCCGAGTTCGTCGAGCGCGACGGGATCGAGTCCGCACTCGCGTGGCTCGCGACCCACGCCTGGTTCGAGGCAACGATCGCCGAGCGCAGCCGAATGGCGCGCATCCTCGTCGACGACTGCTGAGGAAGCGAACGCCCGGTTGGCGCGGTGTCGTTCCGTCGATCAGGATGGACCGACACCCCGGGAGGACGCATGATCGCTTCGGTTCATATCGCCGATGTGAGCCCGGCGACGGCGCTCTCGCTGCTTCGGCGAGCGCCCGATGTGAGTGGCATTCCGGGTCTGCGATCAGCCCGCATCGCCCTCGCCACGCCCCTGCGCACGTCGTCGCTCCCGAAGCTCTCCCTCCGACGCGTCGGCCTCGTCGCATTCTGGGACGACGAAGCCGCGCTCGACGCCTTCGAGACGAGGCATCCGACCGCGGCCGCGCTCGCGGGCGGACTCCGGATGCATCTTGCGCCGCTGCGCGCCTTCGGGTCGTGGCCAGGGCTCGACGCCGACGTCCCCAAAGCCCGGCACGTCGACTACGAGGGTCCGGCGGTCGTGTTGACCCTCGGGCGAATGCGCTTCTCGCAGGCCGTGCGTTTCCTGCGCACGAGCGCCAAGGCCGAGGCCGCGACCGCGGGCGCGCCGGGCCTGCTGTGGGCGACCGCGCTCGCCCGCCCACCATTCGTCGCGACGTGCTCGTTGTGGGAGAGCTCCGAAGCGATCGCGACCTACGCGTTCGACAACGCGAGCGCGGCACACCCGTCGGCGATCCGCGCCGGTCGCACAAAGGCGTTCCACCACGAAGAGGCGTTCATTCGGTTCCGTCCGGTCACAGCTGCCGGCAGTCTCAACGGGACGAACCCCCTCCGAGAAGGAATCGTGACACCGACGAGCTCACGCGATCAGCGTTGATTGCCGGGCCCGTGAACGCGAAGCCCGCGTCGTGGCTCCCGGCGGATTTCGAGCACCCGGAACGGGTCGAGCTCTCGACCGGACAACATTTGCGGCCGATTCGGGAGAGCGACGCGACGATCGACTACCCCGCGGTGATGGGATCGCGCGACCGCCTCTGGACGATCTTCGGGCAGTCGTGGGGATGGCCGGCGGCGACCATGACGTTCGACCACGATCGAGCTGACCTCGCGCGGCACGAGCGCGAGATGCGCGAGCACCGGTCGTTCAACTACGCCGTGCTCGACGCGGACGAATCGCAACTCCTCGGGTGCGTCTACATCGATCCGGCGGAGCGGGTCGGGGCCGACGCGGACGTGTCGTGGTGGGTGGTCGACGACGCGCGCGCGAGCCCGCTCGAAACGACGCTCCTCGAGTTCGTGCCGCGATGGTTGTCGGAGGCGTGGCCGTTCACCAGACCGCGGTTCCTCGGTCGAGATCTCAGTTGGGCGCAATGGCTCGCGCTGCCCGCCGTCCCTCAAGATCACGGCCGGTCGTGACGAACGAAGCCTGAGGGTCCCAGACCCACAGGAGCCCGAGGCCACATGCCGCGCACGACGGACGGAACGAGTCCCACCAGACGCGCGTCGTCGGCGTCCGTGCCTTTCACGACCGACGACTCCTCGCAGCACCGGCGGTCGCAGGCGTTCGATGCTCTTCCGTCTCCGGCGGTGCTACTCGACTCCGCGGGCGTCATCGTGGAGTCGAACGAGTCCTGGCGGCTCTTCGCCCGGCTGAACGACGCGATCCCCGGTACGACCGACGTCGGCGTCAACTACCTCGAAGTCTGCTCCCGTGCCGCCGCCGACAGCGACGCGGCCATCGCAGTGGGCGACGGGCTGCGCGAGATCCTCTCCGGAGAACGGCAGTACTTCGGACTCGAATACCCGTGCTCCTCGCCGACCGAGGACCGGTGGTTCCAACTACAGGCGTCCGGCGCGCCCGTCGACGACGGCGCGGGCGCGGTCCTGCTGCACGTCAACATCACGGCGCGGCGGCTCTTGGAGGAGAGCCTCTCGCTGCTGGCCGACCGCGATCCGCTCACCGGACTGCCGAACCGGCGCGCGGCCGTGCGCTTCATCGAAACGAACCTCGAAGCCGCGTCCGCGGCTGACCGACCGCTCAGGCTCCTCGTCATGGACCTCGACGGATTCAAGGCCGTGAACGACGCACTCGGCCATCCCGCCGGCGACGAGGTCCTTGTGCAGTTGAGCGCGCGCGCCCGACACGCAATTCGAGACGGCGACTTGCTCTGCCGGATCGGTGGCGACGAGTTCGTGCTGGTGTGCCCCGACCTCTCGCAAGCCGGCGCCGACGCGATGGCCGAGCGACTCCGAAGCGTGATCAGCGCGCCCTTCCAGATCGGGTCCACGACGGTCGCCGTGGGGATATCCATCGGGATCGCCGCGAGCTCGGCGGGAACCACCGTCGACGACCTCCTGAACGACGCGGACGAGGCGATGTATCGAGTGAAGCGAGCGGGCAACCGCGGTCGATCTACGGCCGGCGTCCACTCAACGCGATGAGGCGATCGATCGCCAGTGCGCCGGACGGCACGTCGACCACCGCCGCGAACGCAACACCGTCGCGCGGCACGTTGGCGAGGAGCTGCTCCGCGAACGGGAACAACACCTCGACGACCTGTGCCGGCATCGCCGCCTCCTGACCGGTTGCGCGGGCGAGGTCCCAACCGTGCACGACCTGCTCGAAGCAGGCGATGCCCGGCACCATCCCCGCGGGCACGGATCCGAACGGAAGCTCCGCCATCCGATCGCCCAAGTCGGGGTCGGCAAACGCGGCGGCCGCCGCGCTGCTCGCGTCGCGCTGCGCGGCCGAGGCATCGCCCGCCGCGAAGTCGGGTTGCGCACCCGACCGGTCGGGCAGCGGCGCGCCCGAAGCGGCACCCGCGAACATGTACTGACCTCCGACCAGATGATTGACGAGCGCGCGTGCCGTCCAGGTACTGCACGGCGTCGACGATTCCAGCTGGTTCGCTCGCGTCGCCGCGATCAGCTCGCCCGTCCGCGCCGCCGCGGCCGTGTACGCCTCGACCAGATCCATGTGACGCTCCCCTGCGATTCCGTTGCCGCCGGTCTCTCCGACTGTCGCTGATACGACGAACGGCTACGACCCGGATCGACACCCGTGGGCGTTTGGCGAAAGGCCAAATCGGCGCGATTCTCGGGCCCGATTCGCGCGGTTCAGGGTGTTCACGGATGCGAGAGAGGTCGCACTAGCGCCAAGCTGTGCCCACGCCCTTCGAGGAGCACGCATGTCACCGACCTCCGACCGCGACCTCGAACTCGATCAGGCCACCGTCGTGACCATCCTGTTCACCGATCTGGTGGCGTCGACGGAGACGATGGAGCGCGTCGGTGACGACCGCGCCGAAGAGCTACGGCGCGCGCACTTCCGCCTCGTCCGCGACGCGGCTTCGGGGCACGGCGGCCGCACGGTCAAGTCGTTGGGCGATGGCCTCATGATCGTGTTCGCCAGCGCGGTCGAGGCGGTCGCGGCGGCC
>DATCCI010000163.1:0-7508 GCA_036511415.1 Acidimicrobiia bacterium | reverse complement strand
CGCGTGAGACGCGCCAGACCCCGGCCTTCGGCGCCGACCACGACGACGATCGGCTGGTCCGCGAGGTCGAGCTCGAACAGGCTGCGATCACCGCGTTCGTCGAGGCCGACCGACCAACACCCGGCCCGTGCCGCGCGCTCGATCGCGGCCGGTATGCCACCCACGAGCGCGACGGGCAGGTACTCGATGGCGCCGGCTGCGGCCTTCGCGACGACGGGGGTGATGCGCACAGACCCGCGCCGTGGCAAGACGATGCCCGTCGCGCCCGCGGTCTCGGCCGAGCGCATGATGGCGCCGAGGTTGCGGGGATCGGTCACGCCGTCGACGGCCACGAGAAACGCACCGGCCCCCGCCAAGAGCGCGTCGAGATCCGCGGCGCGCAGCGCCGGAGCCATGCCGACGACTCCCTGGTGGACCTCGGTGCGCGCGAGTTGTTCCACCCGTTCCGCCGGAACCACGCGGAGCGCGCCTGCCGCCCGCTCGACGATCTCGTGCACGACGTCGTCGCGCGCGATCGCGCTCGACAGGTACACGGCGCGCGGCCTTCGGGTGCCGGCGCGCAGCAGCTCGAGCACCGCGCGCCGGCCCTCGATCTGCTCCCCACCGAGCTCGGACGCGCCTTTGCTCACTCGCGGCGCCACTCGGGCCCCCGCGGGGTGTCCTCCACGACGATGCCGCGCCGCGACAGCTCACTGCGGACCCGATCGGCTTCGGGCCAGTCCTTGGCGCGGCGGGCCGCCTCGCGCGCTTCGACCAGCGCGTCGATCTCGGTGTCGGCTTCGGGAGCAACCGCGCGCAGCTCGATCCCGAGCACGCCCGCGAGCTCGTGCACACTCGCGAAGCACGTAGCCGCGGTGTCGCGCAGGCCCTCGTCGAGGGCGACGTTCGCATCCCGAACGAGCTCGAATACGTACGCGAGCGCGGCCGGCGTGTCGAAGTCGTCGTCCATGACCTCGCGGAAAGGCGAGACGTCGCCCACGGGCGCGGAATCGAGACCTTCCGCCCGGGCCCGGCGCGCCAGCGCGTCGAGCCGGCCGACCGCTTTCTCCGCGTCGGATACCTCCTTCTCGCCGACCTCCATCTGCCGGCGGTAGTGCGTCTGGAGCACGAGCAGCCGGAAGGCGCGCGGGTCGTACTGATCGAGGACGTCGACGAGCGTGACGAAATTGCCGAGCGACTTCGACATCTTCTCGCCGTCGACGTTCAACATGCCGTTGTGCAGCCAGTAGCGCGCGAACTCATGACCCGCGCCGACGGCTTGCGCGATCTCGTTCTCGTGATGCGGGAACACGAGATCGTTGCCGCCGCCGTGGATGTCGAAGCCGTCGCCGAGGAGCTTCAACGACATCGCGGAGCACTCGATGTGCCATCCCGGACGGCCGGGGCCCCACGGCGATTCCCAGGCGGGTTCGCCCGGTTTGGCCGTCTTCCAGAGGGCGAAGTCGATCGGCGCGCGCTTGCGCTCGTCGACGTCGACGCGCGCGCCGGCGCTCTCGAGCAGCTCGTCGAGCGTGCGGTGCGAGAGCGAGCCGTAGTTCGCAAGTGTGTCGACCTGGAAGTAGACCCCTTGCCCCTCGACCACGTACGCGTGGCCGTTCGCGACGAGCTGCTTGATGAGGTCTGTCATCTCCTCGATCCACTCGGTGGCGCGGGGCTCGTCGTCGGGCGCCAGGATGTTCAAGCGGTCGAACGCAGTCCGGAACGACCCCTCGAACCGGCCGACCAGCTCCGGCTCGGTCGTGCCCTCCTCGCGGGCGCGGGCGATGATCTTGTCCTCGATGTCGGTGACGTTGCTGACGTAGGTCACCGCGTACCCGCGCCATATGAGATAGCGCCGGATCGTGTCGAAGACCACCTCTTTGCGACCGTGACCGAGATGCGGCACGTCGTACGGGGTGGGTCCGCAGACGTACATCGACACCCGGCCCTCGACGCTCGGTACGAAGTCGACCTTCGCGCGTCTCGCGGTGTCGTAGAGCCGCAGCATCCGCCGAGGCTAATCGGCCGTCGTCGTCGTACCGCAGAGATTCCGGTGCTTCGAGGCCTCGGACGAGCCTCGGTCAACTGCGCGAGATCAGGGCCACCGCCCAGACCGCGATCCCTTCCGAACGCCCGATCGCGCCCAGACCCTCGCCTCGCTTGGGTCGCACCGCGGCGCCGACGCCGTGGCCCATCGGCTCACGCATCGGTGCCAACACCGCGACGAGGTTGGCGCTCATCGCGGCGACATGCGGCGCGAGCCGGGGCGTCTCCGCCGCGACCGCGACGTCGACGTTCTCGATCCACCAGCCCTGCTGCGCGACGCGCCGGGCGACCTCGGCGAGCAGACCCATCGAGTCGGCGTCGCGGTACTGCGCGTCGGTAGCCGGGAACAGCGTGCCGAGATCGGGAAGGCCGGCCGGGCCGAGGATCGCGTCGGCGACCGCGTGCGCGACCGCGTCGCCGTCGGAGTGGCCCGCGAGCCGGGGTGCTTCGGCGATGCTGACGCCGCCGAGAACCAACGGCGGCGCGTCACCGAAGGGGTGGACATCGAAACCCAAGCCGACGCGGTTCCTCACGCGTGGGCACCTTCGATCAGGGCCTGGGCGAGCTCGAGGTCGTCGACCAGCGTCAGCTTGAGGTTGCGCGCCTCGCCCTCGACGACGACCACGGTGCCACCCGCGGCCTCGACGAGCGCGGCATCGTCGGTGTCGAAGCCGTCGCCCGCGTGGGCCGCGGCCAGGACGGAACGGCGAAACGCCTGCGGGGTCTGTACCGCGACCAGGTCGTTTCGGGGCACGGTCTCGACGACGTGATGGTCGCGCACCCGTTTCACCGTGTCGGCGAGCGGTACTCCCGGCACCGCGGCATCGGCTCCCGCGCACACGGCGGCGATCACCCGGGCGAACAACCCTCGCGACGCGAGCGGACGGGCGGCGTCGTGCACGACCACGATCTCGGCCTCGTCGGGCAGGCAGGCGAGCCCGGCCCGGACCGACGCCGAGCGGGTCGCGCCGCCGGTCGCGACCCGCACGCCGGCCGGCACCGCCCAATCGCGGCCGGCGGGCAGCACGACCACCACCCCGTCGCACGACTCCCGGGCCACGCCCGCGGCGCGGTCGAGAACGCTGACGTCGCCCAACCGCGCGAATTGCTTCGCGGCACCGAAGCGCGAGCCGCCCCCCGCGGCCACGACGATTGCCCACGTCTGCACCGCGCCAGTCTGGCCCAGACCACCCGGCCGAGACGTGCCCGCGCCGAACGGCCCGGCGAATCCGGCGCGCCGGCGAGATCAGGAATGGTCGACGCGAGCGAAGACGAGCTCAGGAATGGTCGACGCGAGCGAAGAGCAGGCGTCCGGCCGCCGTCGGCACGACCGACGTCACCTGGAGTGTGACCTCGGGACCGCCGACGAGTTCGTTGCCGCCGTTGACCACCACCATCGAGCCGTCGTCGAGATGACCGACGCCCTGCCCGGTCTCCTTGCCTTCGCGCGTCAGCGAGACGCGTACGTAGTCGCCGGGCCCGATGCTGGGAGTCAGCTCCTGCGCGAGCTTGCGGAGGTTCGTCGTCGGCACGCCCTGGAGCTCGGCGTTGCGGGCCAGCGGACCGTCGTTCGTGAGCAAGCGCAGCTGTAGTCGCCGCGCGAGCGCGATCAGCTTGCCGTCGACCTCCGAGAACTCCGGGATCTCGTCGTCGAGAACGAAGAGGCGTACATTCCCCTCCTTGCGCAGCGAGTCGAGGGTTTCGAGGCCGCGGCGCGCCCGGCGGCGCTTCACGTCGTCGGTCGCATCGGCGAAGCCCTGCACCTCGTCGAGCACGAAGCGCGCCACCATCAGATCGCCGTTCAGCACCCCCGCGCGGGTCAGCGGCAACAGCTGGCCGTCCATGACGACCGACGAATCGACGAGCAGACCGTCACGCGCGTCGAAGGCCTGGGCGCGCACGAGCGGCCGCGTCGACAGTCCGAGAAGCTCCAGCACCGCTTCGCTCTGGCGCGCCACAATCCGGTAACCCACGTAGGCGAAGATCCACGCCGCGAGCCCGACGATCGAGACCGCGAACGGCACCGGCACGAGCAACGCGACCGGTACGACGAGAACGAGGGCGAGCGCGGACCCGGCGATCGCGCCGAGCGTGCCGGCCACGAAGCGCGCGGGCGAACGGGGGTCGACCCGTTTTTCGACCACGCCGAGCGCCTTGTCGAGCACCCGGCCGAGGGACCCCCCGCCCACATAGCCGAGCAGGCAACCGAGCATGGCGCCGAGGCCCTGGCCCTGGGTTCCGAGGTTGCGCGATGCCCAGAAGCCCGCAGCCGTACCCAGCACGACGACGAAGAGCCGGATCCCTTCCACGAACATCCTCCTCTCATCGGCGAATCGAGGGGCGTCTTGACGCCCACGCACCCGAAGCGTCCGGGTCCGGACGGAAAATGCGCCGGCGCGCAGGCCGCGGGAACACTGCGGCGGCCCGGAGCGGCCTCGGATAGCCTCCCGGCAGCAGGCCGCGCCGACACGGCGGCCCGCACGCCTGTGCTCGACAAGACCGACCTCTTCGGCACATTGCCCCCCGAGCTGCTCGAACAGCTCCGAGGCCGCACCGTTCTCGCGCGCTACCGCCGAGGAGACCGGATCTTCGAAAAGGACGACCCGGCGACACACCTGTACGTGGTGTTCTCCGGACGGATCGCCATCGTCGCCCAGGCGTCCGACGACCGCGAATCGGTGCTGACCGTGCTCGGACCCGGAGCACTGTTCGGCGAGATGTCGATGTTCGACGGCGGAGTGCGCTCGGCGAACGCACGCGCGCTCACGACCGCCCATCTCATCGCGATCGAGTTCGGCGACGTACGCGAAGTGCTCATCCGCCGGCCGGAGGTGCTGTGGACCGTCGTGGGCATCCTCGCCCGACGGCTGCGCGCGACCGACGAGGCGTTGGCCGACGCGATGTTCCTCGACGTGACCGGCCGGACCGCAAAGCGGCTTCTCGAGTTGGCCGACGGCGAGCGCGACTTTCGCATGCCGTTGACCCAAGAGGAGCTGGCCGGCATGGTCGGCGCGTCACGCGAACGGGTGAACAAGGCGATCGCCTTGTTCGTGAAGCTCGGCTGGCTCGAGATCTCGGGCCGCAGCCGCTACCGCATCGTCAACCGCGAAGAGCTCCAGATCCGCGCCACAGTCTGAACCGCACCGGTCTCAACCGCGCCGGTCTGAACCGCGCCGGTCTCAACCCCGCCGGTCTAAGCCGCACCGATCCACTGCAGCGCGCGGTCCCAGGCGCGCGCGGCGTCGTCGGCGCGATGTACGTCGCGTTCGGGGTCGTGGACGAATCCGTGCTCCGCCTCCTCGACGACCACGATCTCGCAATCGGTCCGGCCGCTCCACGCCGCGCGTAGCGCCTCGATGTCGGCGGCGGGCGTCCACGGGTCGTTCGAACCGAAGAATGCGAGTGTCGGCGCCATCTCGGCGGCGACGGAGAGCGGATCGATGCGGTGACCCGACCCCTGCCAGGCTTCCGGCGCCCGCACCATCCCGTAGAACGAGACGGCCGCGTCGAACCGATCGATGGACGCGGCCTTCAGCACGTAGTGCCCGCCCATGCAGAAGCCGAGCACCGAGACCCGGGCAACGTCGTCATCGACCACGAGAAGGTCGGCGGCGGCCGCGAGGATGTCCATCTGCTGGGCGTCGTCGAGATCCTTGACGTGGGCGAGGCGCGACTCGACCGACGCTCGCACGGACTCCGGCTGGGTCGCGAAGGGCTCGAAGACGCAGACTGCGAGCCCGTGGGTCGCCAGCCGCCGGGCCATGTCGTCGAACAACGGCCGTAACCCGCCCACATCGGGGTGCAGCACCAGTCCGGCGATCGGCATGCCGTCGGGTCGGGCGTGCACCGCCGCGACCTCCAAACCGTCCACGACGAGCGGACAGGCCTCGACGGTGACGTCGTAGACGGACCCTTCGCGAAGTGCTGCCATGCGCCAGAAGCTACCGCGGGAGCCGAACGACCAGCGCGAGCGCTATCGGGACGTGACGCCTGACGATCGAACCCTTACGCGTAACGATCGAGTATCGACGTCTCCGCGACGCGCGACAGCCCGTCCTTGATGGCGCGCGCTCGCGCCTCGCCCACGCCTTCGACCTCGACGAGATCGGCGAGGCTCGCGCGCATCACCTTGGGCAGCGTCCCGAAACGTTCGATGACATGGCCGGCGATGGTTTCCGGCAGGCGCGGAATCTTGCTGAGCAACCGGAACCCGCGCGGCTGGAGCGACGAGTCGAGATCGAGCTCGGGTGGTAGGTGCAGTATGGATGCGACCGAACGCAGATCGAGGAGCTCGTCGTCGGAGATGTGCGCGAGGCGCGTCGTCACCTGGACGAGCATCCACTCGGGCGATTCGACGAAGTAGTCCTTGCCCACGAGTCGCAGGTCGGCGAGCACACCGCCCGTCAGCTCTTCGAGCTGGAGCTCGACGAGACGACCGTCGAGGCCGAGCTCGACCACGTAACCCTCGATCTCCTCGGCGATCCGGCGCACCATCTCCGCGCGCTGGAGGACGGTGACGACGTCGCGCACGGTCACCAAGTCCTCGACCTCGAGCGCCGACAGCGCGCTCGTCACGCCGTCGAGACGGGACTTGTAGCGACCGAGGATCTGCAACGCCTGGTCGGCGCGAGCGAGGACGCGCGGGATCCGATCGAGCGTCTGCTTGCTGCCCTGGTAGTGCACGGACACCACGCCCATCTCCTCGGAGACGGTGATGACCGGTACCGATATCTGGCGCGCGACCCGCTCGGCCGTCCGGTGCCGGGTGCCGGTCTCGTTCGTCGGGATGTCGGGGTCCGGAACGAGGTGGACGTTCGCGCGCGCGACCCTCGTGCCGTCGGATGCAAGGATGATCGCGCCGTCCATCTTGGCCAGCTCCGACAGTCGCTGCGGCGTGAACTCGGCATCGAGCAGGAACCCGCCCGAGCAGATGCTCAGCACGGCCGGGCCGTCGCCGACGACGATGAGCGCGCCCATCTTCGCCTGCAGGATGCGGTCGATCCCCTCCCGCAACGGGGTACCGGGGGCGACGAGCCGTAGCGCAGCGTAGAGAACTTCCGATCGGCCCTGCGCCAACGGATCCTCCCGGTCGGAAACCGGATCCGAGGCTACCCCGCGCCGAGGGCGGCCGCGACCAGCGCCTCGCGAAGGTCGCCGACGCGCCGCAGCGACATGCCCCGGATGTCGGGGGTCGAAGCGGGGACGATCGCGTTTCGGAATCCGAGACGCAGCGCCTCGGCCAGCCGGCGCGGCGCCTGGGGCACCTGACGGATCTCACCACCGAGCCCGACCTCGCCGATGACCATCGTGTCGGAGTCGACCGCGCAGTCGTTGCGAGCACCCGCGATCGCCAGCGCGACCGCGAGATCGGCGGCCGGCTCGGCGACCCGCACGCCGCCGGCCACGCTGGCGTATACGTCTTGGTTGCCGAGGGCGACACCGGCGCGCTGTTGCAGCACCGCGACGAGCATCGAGAGCCGATT
>DATCCI010000162.1:0-8790 GCA_036511415.1 Acidimicrobiia bacterium | reverse complement strand
CCGGGCCGGTCGACCATTCCCCGGTCGCGTCTGCAAACGCGCTACCCGTCGTGACGGGCAGGAAGGCCCAGGTCACGCGAGTGCACCACAGCCAGATCAACGTGCGCTCCGCTTCGTCGGGTGTGCGTGCGTCCGCCTATCCTACGAATCTTCATGGGCGAACCACTGCTCGGCGGGGCGATCTGCGCGGGTATGGCAACGGCGATCGGCAGTCTTCCTCACCGAGACGCGCACGCGGCCGCCGCACTCACCTTACGTTGCCTTCCCGAGCTGCCCGCGGCGCCGCAGCTTCCGTTTCGCTCGAGGCGCGAAGGAGTGGTCGCGCAGTGGGCCGGCGCGGTACCCGGCGTCATCGTGCACGACGACGGTGGGATCGAGCTCAGTCCTGCGGTAGACGTGCTCGGCCCGTTGCAGCCGACGTTCGACGCGGCTACCCACGCCGGCCTGCTGACCTTTCTCGAGGTTGCGGCGCGCCAGCCGCGCCCGCCGACGCGCGTCAAGGTGCAGATCGCGGGTCCGTTGACGCTGGGCGTCGCCTTCGCCGCCGCGGGAATGGACCCCGAGCTCGCGTTCCCGCTCGGCGCGCGCATCGCGCGGGTCTGGGCGCGCGCGATCGCCGAGCTCGTCGCAGCGCAGCTACCCGGCGCCGCGCAACTGTGCTTCCTCGACGAGCCCGCGCTCGTGTTGTGGCGCGACGCCGAGGGACCGATCGAGCGCGAGGTGGCGACCGATCTGTTGTCGAGCGCGCTCGCAGCCTGTGCGGGCGCCTCCGGCGTGCACGTGTGCGGTCAGGGCGATCTGCGCCTGGCGCTCGACGCCGGACCCCAGGTCGCCCACTTCGACGTCGGCGCGCTCGACCTCGACGACGCCAGCGCGCTCTCGCGATATCTCGACGGCGGCGGCTGGATCGCCTGGGGCGCGATCCCGACCCACCGGCCGGTCGGCGAGCAGGCCCAGCCGTTGTGGAAGGCGCTGCTCGACGCATGGTGCGAGCTGACCCGGCGCGGTTGCGATCCTGTCCGGCTGCGCGGCCAGGCGCTGGTCGCCCCCGCATGCGGGCTCGCCGGACACGGCGCCAGCCAAGCCGAGCACGCGATGTTGCTCGCGCGCGAGATCGGGCACCGCGTACACGACCACGCGGCCGCGACGAAGCTCGCCGTCGGCGCGTAGATTTCTCCCGTGGTCGGCCGCGGTTCTGAAGCTCGCCCGTCGACGGATGTCGTACGGCGCGTCGAACAGCTGCGCGAGCTCGTCGACTACCACAACGAGCGGTACTTCCTCCTCGACGAGCCCGAGGTCGCCGACGCCGAGTTCGACGCGCTCGTGCGCGAGCTGCGCGAGCTCGAGGTGCAGCATCCTTCACTGGTCACCGCCGACTCGCCGACGCAACGACCCGGAGGACAGCGCGCGTCGACGTTCGCGCCCGTCGTGCACCGGATGCCGATGCTCTCCCTCGACAACGCGTTCGCGCGTGAGGAGCTGCTCGCCTGGGGAACGCGCGTCCAACGGTTGATCACCGAGCCGATCCGGTTCGTGGCCGAGCCCAAGCTCGACGGCCTGGCGATCTCACTGCAGTACGAGGACGGCCGGTTCACGGTCGGCGCGACGCGCGGCGACGGCGTGACCGGCGAGGACGTCACCGAGAACCTGCGGACCATCGCGGCAGTGCCACAGACGCTGAAGGGGAAGAAGAAGGACCTTCCCACGCTGCTCGAAGTGCGAGGCGAGGTGTTCATGCCGCTCGCCGCCTTCGCGGCGTTGAACCGGCGCCAGGGTGAGGCGGGAGAGCGACTGTTCACCAACGCCCGCAACGCCGCCGCGGGCAGCCTGCGCCAGAAGGACCCGGGCGTCACCGCCACCCGTGACCTCACGCTGTACACGTATCAACTCGGCGCCCAAGTGGGCGGCCCGCGGCTGCGAACGCACCAAGAGACACTCGCATGGCTCGCCGCGCTCGGCTTTCCCGTCAACCCGCACATCGAGGTGTTCGACGACCTCGAAGGCGTCTTCGCGTTCTGCGAGCGGATCGAGGCCAACCGCCATTCCCTCGGCTACGAGATCGACGGCGTCGTCGTGAAGGTCGACGATCTCGGCCAGCGCGCCGAGATGGGTGCGACCTCGCGCGCGCCGCGCTGGGCCATCGCGTACAAGTTCCCGCCGGAGGAGAAGACCACGCGGCTGCGCGACATCATGGTGAGCATCGGCCGTACCGGTCGGGCGACACCCTTCGCAGTGCTCGAGCCGGTGTTCGTGGGCGGTGCGAACGTCGGGATGGCGACCCTGCACAACGAGGACGACGTCGCGCGCAAAGACGTGAGACCGGGAGACACCGTGGTCGTGAGGCGCGCGGGCGATGTGATCCCCGAGGTCGTGGGGCCGGTGCTCGGGAAGCGCCCGCCGAAGACGCGGCCGTGGAAGTTCCCGAAGAAGTGCCCCGAGTGCGGTCAGCCGCTCGTTCGCGTCGAGGGTGAGGCGAATCACCATTGCGTCAACGTCGACTGCCCGGCGCAGCGCGTCCAGCGGTTGGTGCACTGGGCCGGTCGCGGCGCGATGGACATCGAAGGGCTCGGCGAGGAACGTGTGCGCCAGTTCGTCGATGCCGGGCTGCTCGAGGACGCGGCCGACGTGTACGCGTTGAGCGTCGAGCGACTACTACCCCTCGAACGGATCGGTGAGCGCTCCGCCCAGCTGCTCGTTGCCGCGATCGACGGCTCGAGACAACAGCCGTTGTGGCGCGTGCTCGTCGGGCTCGGTATCAACCATGTCGGCCCGACCGCCGCGCAGGCGCTCGCGCGCGCCTTCGACGACCTCGATGCGATCATGCGCGCGGGCGAAGCGGAGCTCACTGGAATCGACGGTGTCGGTCCCACGATTGCGCAGAGCATTTCCTCGTGGTTCTCGATCGACCGCAATCGGCGGCTCGTGCAGCGACTGCGCGCGGCCGGTGTGAACTTCGCCGGCGAGCGCGGCGCGCAGCGCGAGCCGGTCGACGCATCGTTCACGGGGCTGACGTTCGTTCTGACCGGGTCGCTGGAGCACCGCACGCGCGACGAAGCCGCGGACGAGATCGCCGCGCGTGGCGGCAAGGTGACGTCGACCGTCTCGAAGAAGACGAGCTACGTCGTCGTCGGTGAGAGCCCCGGCTCGAAGCGGGCGAGGGCGGAGGAGCTGGGCGTGACGATTCTCGACGAAAACGATTTCGAAGGGCTGCTCGAAGGTGGTCAACCGACGTTGAACGACCAGCTGTAGCTCCGAAGTTGCCGCTGCGCGCGGGCGGCCTCCTCGGTGGCGATGGTGCTCGGCCACCACTCGATCACGGCCGTGTGCCCGCCTTTGGCGAACTCTTGGATGTCCTTGCCCGGCCCCGGATCGAAGAACACCGTACCGAGGCTCGGGTTGCTCGTGACCTGGTCTTGCGGGATGACGCGGCCGTCGATCGTGATCTGTCCGGTGAAGCTGCCGCGCAGCTGGGCGCCGACCTCACCCTGCGGGAGGAGCTGGTCACTCTCGTTGGGTTCCAGTGCCACGATCTCCGGGTTGCGTTGCACGGTCGCCGGGCCGTTCACCTGCGCTCGGCCGGCCCAGATGAGCACGTTGACGCCGACCAACACGATGCCCACGACGATTGCCACGCGCACGGGATTCGTAGGTCGGGTGAGCGACACGTCGACGAAGCTACCGTCGCCCGGCGCGCCTCGGGGAACGGGCTGCCCCGCCCGTGACGCGGGTCGCGCGCGACCGGCCACTACCGTTGAAGCCATGCCCGGCAGTGCGGTGAGCGACCTCGCGGGCCGCGTCCTCGCGGGCCGGTATCTGCTCCACGGCGCCGTCGGTACCGGCGCGAGCGGCCGCGTCTACGTGGCCGACGACACTCGCTTGCGCCGGCGGGTGGCCGTGAAGGTGCTGCACGAGGCGCTGGCCGAGGACGCGGCGTTCCTGCGGCGGTTCCGGGCCGAGGCCCAGCTGGCCGCGTCGTTGCACCACCCGCACATCGTCACCGTGCACGACTGGGGCGACGACGACGTCCCGTTCATGGTGCTCGAGCTGCTCGAGGGCGGCTCGCTGCGATCGATGCTCGACCAGGGCACCTACTTGACGGTCTCGCAGGCCGCACGCGTCGGCCGCGACGTCGCCTCTGCGCTCGAATACGCGCACGCGCGGGGAGTCCTGCACCGCGACATCAAGCCCGCGAACCTGTTGTTCGACGAGCACGGCATCGTGCGGGTCGCCGACTTCGGCCTCGCGCGGGCGCTCGCCGAGGCGAGCTGGACCGAGCCCGCGGGTGCGGTGTTCGGCACCGCGCGGTACGCGTCGCCCGAGCAGGCGCGCGGCTCGCAGCTCGACGCGCGCTCCGACCTCTACTCGCTCGCGCTCGTCCTCGTCGAGAGCGTGACCGGCCGTCTCCCGTTCGCGGCCGATACCACGCTCGGGATGCTCACTGCGCGAACGCTCGAGCCGATCCTCGCGAGCGAGGCGCTCGGGCCGCTCGAGCCGGTGATCGATCGCGTCGGCGCGATCGATCCGAACGACCGCTATCCCGACGCGGCGACGATGCGCCAGGCCATCGCCGATGCATGCGACGCGCTGCCGCCGCCCGGACCGCTCCTGCTCGCCGGCATGGTGGACCGCGCCGATCCACATCCGACGCGCGCCGTGCGGGACCGCGCGGCGCCACTGTTCGACCAGGACGCGGTCGAGGCCGTACCCGAGGACACGCGAGTACACGCGACCGTGAGCGACGCTGACCCGCCGCGCAAGCGGACCACCCCCGGCGAGCGCCGGCTCGTGCCGTGGATCGTGTCGATCGTGCTGATCGTCACCGTGGGGCTCGCGGCCGCCGCGCTCGCGCAGGTGAGCAGCGCCAAAACCGTCGCGATTCCCGGTCTGCGCGGTTTGAGCATCGCCCAAGCGACCAAGATCGCCCGGGCTGAAGGTCTCGATGTCACGGTCGGCGCCGCCAAGACCGCCCCCGATCCGAAGGGGACTGTCATCGCGCAGAGCCCGCCGGCCGGCGAGTTCAGCGGGAGTCGTCACGTGACCCTCGTCGCGTCGGCCGGACCCGCCGACGTCGCGGTACCCGGCATTACGAACATTCCGTGGAAGGCGGCCAAGCAAGCGCTCGACGCGGCCGGCCTGATCTATGCGGCGAATCCGTCGAGTGCGTCGAGCGAGACGACGCCGGCCGGTGACGTGCTGACGGTTTCGCCGAACGTCGGCGCGCTCGTCGCGCCCGATTCGCTGGTCAAGGTGGTGCTCAGTTCCGGTCACGCGCCGGTGCCGGTTCCCGACGTGGCGAAGCAACCGTTCGCCGCGGCGGTGAAGGCGCTCACCGCCGCGAAGTTCAAGGTGAAGCGCGCCACCCCCGACGAGTTCTCGCCGACCGTGGGCAAAGGCGACGTGATCGGCACCGATCCCGCGGCGCCGACGAGCGCGCCGTACGGATCCACGGTGGTGGTTCACGTGTCGAAGGGCCCCGACCAGGTCGTCGTGCCCGACGTGACCTTCGAGACGATCGAGCAGGCGACCGCCGACCTCGCCGCGGCCGGTCTGCAGGTCGGGAACGTCAAGAACTACCGGCCCGGCGGCGTCGTGATGAGCCAGGCCCCGGTCGGTGGCACCGGCGCGAAGCTGCCGCGCGGCTCACAGGTCGACCTCGTGCTGCGCAAACGCGGCCCCGGCGGTTGAGCAAGCGGCTCCCGCGCTGCCTACGATCGGCTCCGCCACGACGACGACCGGGAGCCGAACATGGGTGCACTCGAAGGACGGGTCGCGATCATCACCGGCGCCGGCCGGGGTCTCGGCCGCGAGCACGCGCTCCTCTTCGCGAGTGAGGGCGCGAAGGTGGTGGTCAACGACCTCGGCGGCGACATGCACGGCGAAGGCGGCGATCCGAGCGCGGCGATGCAGACGGTCGAGGAGATCACATCGCTCGGGGGCGAGGCGGTCGTCAACGGGGAGAACGTGGCCGACTGGAGCGGCGCCCAGCGGCTCGTCCAACAGGCGATCGACACCTTCGGCGATCTCCACGTGCTCGTCAACAACGCGGGCATCCTGCGCGACCGCGTCATCATCAACATGACCGAGGCGGAATGGGACGCGGTCGTCACCGTTCACCTGAAGGGGCACTTCGCGCCGACCCACCATGCCGCGGTGTACTGGCGCGAGCAGACCAAGGCGGGCAAGGACGTGCGCGCGTCGATCATTCACACGTCGTCCACGTCGGGCTTGTTCGCCAATCCCGGCCAGGCGAACTACGACTCGGCGAAGAGCGGCATTGCCACCCTCTCGCAGGTGTGCGCGAAGGAGCTCACGCGCTACGGCGTACGCTCGAACGCGATCGCGCCCGGCGCGCGCACCCGTCTCACCGAGTCGACGCCCGGACTCGGTGACGCGGTGAAGGCCCCCGACGAAGGCTTCGACGTGTGGCACCCGGCGAACGTCTCCCCGTTCGTCGCCTATCTCGCGACCGCGGATTGCCCGATCACCGGCGAGTGCTTCCTCGTTCAGGGCGGCACGGTGCAGCGTGCCCAGTCGTGGAAGCGGGCCGAAAGCATCGAGAAGGGCGACCGCTGGACGGTGAAGGAGCTCGCGGCCGAGGCGTCGAAGCTGCTGCCCTCGAAGTGAGGGCCGTCGCGACTACTCGGTGATCTCCTGCAACGCAGCGCTCAGCGCCGCGTTGCCACCGCCACCGCCTTGCATCATGAGCTTCGTCATGTCGCCCTGCACGCGCACCTTGCCGGCCATGAAGGCCTGCATGCCGGCCTGCTGGTCGTTGGCGACGAACACCTGACGAGCGGTTTCGATGTCGGTCGACATGGTGAGGTCGGCGCCGTCGGCCGTGCCCTTGCCGAAGAGCGCCTCACCGTCCTTCGAGCCCACGAAGAACTGGATCGTCCGGTCGCCGTCGGCGACTTCGAGGTTCATCAAGAGGTTCGCCGGCGGCGCGGTGGTCGTGTGCTCGCGGATGAGCTTCTCGGCCTCGTCGAACCAGGGATCCGAGAGGAACTGGTACTTGTCGGGCACGGGTGCCTCCTCAGATCGGCCGCGACGGCTTCTTGGTGCGGCCGGATCGTAGCGGAGGTTCCACGACCGCCGTCTACCCTGCGCAGGTGGCCGGAACGACGAGGCTCGAGCGCATCGCAGATCACGAGCGGAACGCGAAGTGGAAGAATGTCCCGCTGCGCATCGAGATGTCCGAGTGCATCAACTGCGACGCGTGCCTGCGCCATTGCCCCTCTCAGTTCGGCGCGATCTTCAACCACGGCGCCGACGTCGTGATCGTGCCCGAGCTCTGCAGCGGTTGCGACAAGTGCCTGCCGGCTTGCCCGGTCGACTGCATCTATCCCGACCCCGATTGGAGTCCTGCCCCCGACGCGTGGTGGGAATTGCCGCTCAGCCGCCTCGATCCGTACAAGTAGCCTCTCGCCGATGGCCGAACGCATCACGCGCGCCGATGTCGAGCACGTCGCGCAGCTCGCCCGCCTCGCGCTGAGCGAGGAGGAGATCGTGGCGCTCTCGGAGGAGCTCGGCGCGATCCTCGACTACGCGGCCCAGGTGTCTGCCCTCGATACGCACGACGTCCCGCCGACGGCGCATCCCTTGCCGCTGGTGAACGTGTTCCGGCCCGACGAAGCGCGCGCCGGCCTGCCCCGGGCGGAGGTGCTCGCGGCCGCGCCCGCGGTGCAGGACGAGCGATTCCGGGTCCCGCGTATCTTGGGAGAGGAGCCGTGAGCCGCGCGCGCGGGATCGCCGAGGAGGTGCGCTCCGGTGCGAGATCGGCGCGCGACGTCCTCGAAGAGCACCTCCAGGAGATCGGCCGGCGTGAGCCGGAAATCCACGCGTTCAACGTCGTGCTGGTGGAAGAGGCGCGCGCCGCGGCCGACGCGGTCGATGCCGCCGTCGCCGCGGGCGACGACCCGGGGCCGTTGGCCGGCGTGCCGCTCGCGCTGAAGGACAACATGTGCACGCGCGGCATCCCGACGACGTGCTCGTCCCGCATTCTCGAAGGCTGGCGCCCGCCCTATGACGCGACTGTCGTGGAGCGCGTCCGGGCCGCGGGCGCGGTCGTGATCGGCAAGACGAACCTCGACGAGTTCGCGATGGGATCTTCCACGGAGAACTCGGCCTTCGGTCCGACGCGCAACCCGCACGACCTCGCGCGTGTGCCCGGCGGCTCGAGCGGTGGATCCGCGGCCGCGGTCGGGGCCGGCTTCGCACCTTTGGCACTGGGCTCCGATACCGGGGGCTCGATCCGGCAGCCGGCGGCGCTCTGTGGAGTGGTCGGCGTCAAGCCCACGTACGGCGTCGTGTCGCGCTACGGACTCATCGCGTTCGCCTCGTCGCTCGACCAGATCGGCCCCTTCGCGGCGACGGTCGAGGACGCCGCGTTGTTGCTCGAGGTGATCGCCGGCCACGACCCCTGCGACTCCACATCGATCGCGCGCCCGGCTCCGGCTCTCGTTGCCGGGCTCGACGAGGGTGTATCGGGCCTGCGCGTCGGCGTCGTCGACGAGATGACCGAGATCGCGGGGATCGAGCCGGGAGTGCGCGACGCGGTGCGAAAGGCGGCCGCCGACCTGGAGGCCGCGGGAGCCAAGGTCGACACGGTCTCGGTGCCGTCGGCCACCTACGGCATCTCGGCGTACTACCTCATCGCACCGGCGGAGGCGTCGTCGAACCTCGCCCGGTACGACGGCGTGCGCTACGGCCTCCGGGTCGACTCGGCGGACGTCGCGCACATGAACGCCGCGACCCGCGAGGCGGGCTTCGGTCGCGAGGTGAAGCGCCGCA
>DATCCI010000161.1:0-5081 GCA_036511415.1 Acidimicrobiia bacterium | reverse complement strand
GTCGATGAATCCGGGGACCAGCAGCGCGTCGCCGAGGTCGAGCGCCCCCGACGGCCCGGCGCCCGAGCCGGTCGCGACGATCCGGCCGTCTGCGATCGTGATCCAGGCCGGACTCGATGACTGCCCGTCTTCGCCGTTGAGGATGCGGGCGCAACGAAGCGTCAGCGAACCCGGGATGTCTTCCAGAGCGCCCAGCGGAGTCGGCACAGTCCGCGCAGCGTACGCGGGACGCGCGAGAGGAACGAGCTGCGCGCCGGCCGGAGCTCGTGTACCTCGACCGGTATCTCCGCGGTTCGCAAGCCCGCGCGCTCGACCCGCAGGATCAACTCGGTGTCGAACAGATCGTGGCCGAACGTGCTGACCCGCGCGTACGGTTCGACGATCGCGCGGCGCATCGCCTTGATCCCGTGTGTGTCGGAAACCCGCAAACCGAACGCGATGCGCAGGATCGTGGCGAAGACGCCGGTCGCAAGCTTCCGCAACGGGTCACGCCCGTCGGTCGCGCCTGCGGCCCGCTTCGACCCCACGACGATCGCGGGCCCGTCGACGGTAAGGACCTGGCCGACGGCGGCGTCGAGGAAGTCGAGGTCGAAGTAGTCGACGTCGAAGTTGACGACGGCGTCGCCCGTGGCGTCGAGCAGGCCCGAGCGGAGCGCGCGGCCGTAGTCGGCCTCGTCGCGGTGCTCGACGCGCACCTCGGGCAGCTCGGAGGCGATCTGCTGCGCGATGACGAGCGTCTCGTCGGTCGAGCCGTTCTCCACCACGAGCACCTCGAAATCCTCGCCGCGCGCGCGCAATCCGTCGACGACCGACTTCAGCGAGGTACCGAGGATCTCGGCCTCGTTGAAGGCCGGCATCACGACCGAGATCCGATGCGTTGTCATGGCAGCCGTCGGTCGGAGAAGGGGAGCGTCTCGCCCGGCGGGATGCGCGTACGTAGCGGACCCTGGCTCACCATGACGGTGTGGCCCCGACCGTCGAACGTCCCGTCGCCCGCCACGGCCCGCTCCTCGCCGTCGACGAGCACGCGCAGCGCCGTTCCCGCGGCGGTCGTTCGCCACTCGTCGTAAGTGTCGAGCGCGAGGCGGCAGAGCTGATCGATCGCGTTGGCGTCCTCGCGCCGCGCGGCGCGGGCGTCGAGCGCGGGCGCGCCGTCGGGCATCTGGATCACGGGCGTGTAGATCGCGAACCGGGGTCCGAACACGACCCGGTCATCGGTGCGAGCTCCTTTCCATACGTACAGAACCATGAACGCCGTGTGCATCGCGGTCTCCGGGTCGGGAGCCGCGGCCCGGCCCCGTCCCGCCGTATCGACGGTCGCGACCGGTCGGGAGCATTGAACGAGCCGGAGCGCCGCGAGTCCGGCCTCGGCCGCCGTACGGGCCGCGGTGGCCCAGGGCCCGACCTCGCTCGAGAGCGGGTCGTCCGGCGGAGCAGGCTCGGGGAACGCGGTGCCGAGCGCGCGCGCCGCGCGCAGCTCATCGCGGAGGTTGGCGACCTCTGAGATCCAACCCGGACCGTCGAGCGCGTCTCGGAGTGCCGCGATCCGGCGGGCGAGGTCGAGGGTGTCGGGCTCGGCGATGGGGCTGTCGGCGCACGCGTGCGCCAAGACGCTCAACGGGATCGCGCGATCGCCACCGACGTCGGTGATCGCGCGCGACCACGAGGCCGCGGCGTCGTAGGCGTCGGGATCGGCGAGGAAGTCCATAGCCGTGCCGAGCGCGATCTGCGACGCACGCGCCTGCGTCATCGGGTTGCACAGGATGCCGCCGACGACCTCGGCGAGGTCGGCGTCGCGGCCCTGGTACGGACCGAGGTGCAACGATGCCGTCATCAGGGCGTCGTTGACGGGATAGTTGTCCCAGACGATGACGCGCCGGTCACCCAGGGCCTTCGTCCAGCCCCGTGCGTCGGCGGCGTGCAACTCCGGTGAGCACACGGTTGGCCCGGTCCACATCACGTCGACGGCGGGCGGCATCCCCGCTCCGAGCTCCGCGAGATACGGAGAGGGGTGCGTACCGACGTACTCGGTCGGGCACATCGCCAGCGCGGCGCCGTCGAGAGCCGAATGCAACCAAGTGACGAGCGCGGCCTGGCGCGGGGCGAGTCCGGGCTGCATCGGTATGTCGTCGAGGAGGAGCAGGAACCACGACACGCCCGCGTCGCGCAAGGGCTGCAGCTTCCGGAGCAGCGCCTCCCGATCCGTCTCCGACTCGTACTCGATGTCGAGACCGGGGGAGATCGCGAACCCGAATCGCACCCCGTGCGCCGCGCCGTGCACGGCAAGGTCGCGGAACCGCGCCAGCTCCTCCGTGCCGTAGGCGTCACGCCACGCGGCGCGATGTCGGGCGTCGTCCTTCGGCGCGTACGCGTACGCGTTCATGCCTCGTGCCGCCAGGAACGACATCACCTCGAGGCGGGCATCGTGCGTCCACGGTGTCCCGTAGAAGCCCTCGACGACTCCGCGCACGGCGAACGGGCGCAGCACGGGCACGACACTACCGGCGCCGCGTACGCTCCCGATCCATGACCGCTCCGCTCGATGCCCTGGCCGTACACGCACAGAATGCGCCCGGCAAGGTCGCCGTCGTCGTCGACGCAAGTGGCGGCGCGACCGCCTCGACCACCACGTTCGCCGAGCTCAACGCGCAGGTGAACCGGCTCGGGCACGGTCTGATCGCGGCCGGAGCCCGCTCGGGTGAACGGCTCGTGTGGTGCGGTCCGAACTCGCTCGAGGTCATCACCACGATCCACGCCGCACGCAAGTGCAACCTCGTCGCGGTACCGCTGTCGTATCGCTTCAACGCCGACGAGATGCAATACGTCATCGACAATTCCGACGCGACGGTCGTCGTCGTAGACGCCGAGGAGGCGCCCCTGGTCGCGTCGGTACGCGAGCAACTCCCGAAGCTGCACACGGTCGTCGTCTTCGGGGGCGAGGTGCCGGCCGGAAGCGGGTTCCGGGCGTGGGACGACGTGTGCGCGAACCAGTCGACCGGTGAACCCGAGGTCGCGGCCACCAGCGAGGCCGGGGCGGCGATGATCTATACCTCGGGCACGACCGGCAAGCCGAAGGGTGCGTTGCGCACGCGCACCGACCGGCAGATCGTCTTCGCGTTGCTCGACGCACTACGTCTCCTGCACGAGAACTCGGTGCATCTCACCACCGGACCTCTGTACCACTCCGGGCCCCTCGCGTTCGCGTCGCTGGCGCACACGCTGGGTGCGCCGGTCGTGGTCTTGCGCAAGTTCGATCCGGTGCGTTGGATCGCCCTGGTGAAAGAGCACCGGATCACGAACTCGTTCTCGGCCCCGACCCAGCTCAAGCGCATCGTCTCCCTGCCCGACGCGGAGCTGGCGCAGGCCGACCTGTCGTCGATGATCTGCCTCATCGCGAACGCCGCGCCGGTGCCGTACGCGCTCAAGCAGGAGATCATCGACAAGCTCGGCGACGGATTCCTGTTCGAGGTGTACGGGTCGACCGAGCTCGGCGTCGACACCGTTCTCGCACCCGAGGACCAGCTCCGCAAGCCCGGCTCGTGTGGCAAGCCCTACGGCGGGATCGAGATCCGGATCGTCACCGACGACGGCCGGATCGCGGGCGTGGGGGAGGCCGGGGAGCTCTTCGTACGCACGGGTCTGGCGATGGACGGATACCACCACACCGACGAGCAGCTCACCGAGCTGGCCGACGATCAATGGAAGTCGGTCGGCGACGTCGCGTACGTCGACGACGAAGGCTTCGTCTACATCTGTGACCGCAAGAAGGACATGATCATCTCGGGTGGGGTCAATATCTACCCCGCCGAGATCGAAGCAGTTCTGTACGCGCACCCGAACATCCTCGACGCCGCGGTGTTCGGCATCCCCGACGACGAATGGGGCGAGCGCGTGCACGCGATCGTGCAACCGAAGGTCGACCGGACGATCGACCTCGACGAGCTGCGCGCCTTCGCGGAAGCGCGGCTGGCGCGTTACAAACAACCGCGCGCGTACGAGATCCGCGCAGAACTGCCGCGCACCGACTCGGGCAAGCTCCTGAAGCGCGTGTTGCGCGACGAGTACTGGCGCGACCGCGACACGGCGGTCTGACGATGCCCCTCCCCGCGCGCCTCAGCTTGGTGACGCTCGGCGTGCGCGACTACGCGCGCATGCGCGCCTTCTATATCGGCCTCGGTTGGCCGGTCGGCCACGACATCGAGGGCGACATGGTCTCGTTTCTCCTGGGCGGCGTCGTCCTCTCGCTGTACCCGCTGGAGCTCCTGGCAGCGGAGGCGGCGCCCGGTTCGCCGGCGCCGGCGGGTGGATGGTCCGGAGTGACGCTGGCATGCAACTGCGAAGCGCGCGACGAGGTCGACGCCGCGTTCGCTGCCGCGGTCGCGGCCGGCGCGGAAGTGATCCTCGAACCGGTCGACCGGGAATGGGGAGGCCGCTCCGGGTACTTCGCCGACCCCGAGGGCAATCGATGGGAGATCGCCTGGGCCCCGGGGATGGAGTTCGACGCACGGGGCAGCGTGACGCGCTTCGGCGCGTAGGTCGCGGCACCCCGTCGTGCGGTTGGTGCGCCACTAGCCTCGGCCGCCGTGCCGACCCTCTCCGAAGCCGCGTCGAAGGAGCTGCTCGCGCGGTACGGCGTTCCGGTACTCGACGAGCGGACGGAGCGCGATGCCGCCGGAGCGGCTGCGGCCGCGGGCGCGCTCGGCTACCCGGTGGTCGTCAAACTCTGCGGCGACGCCATCTCCCACAAGACCGAGCGCGGGCTCGTGCGGCTCGGTCTGCACGATGCGACCGCGGTCCGCACTGCCGCCGTCGAGCTCCTCGCTGCCGCTCGCCCCGACGACGGCCCGGTCGAACTCCTGATCGCTCCGATGGTGCGCGGTGCGCGCGAGCTCATCGCGGGACTCGTGCGCGACCCGCAATTCGGTCCGTGCGTCATGTTCGGGGTGGGCGGAGTGCTCGCCGAGGCCCTCGGCGACGTCGCGTTCCGGCTCGTGCCGCTGACCGACCTCGACGCCGGCGATCTCCTCGACGACCTCGCGACGCAGAAGCTCCTCGACACCTTCCGCGGCGAGCCCGCCGTC
>DATCCI010000160.1:0-3944 GCA_036511415.1 Acidimicrobiia bacterium | reverse complement strand
CCACGGCTCGAGGCCCGGCGCGTCTCGAAACAGCCGGCGATTGGCGGCGTCGCGCACCGCGTCGAGCGCCGCGAGCCCGAGGTGGCGGTGGTCGGCCATGTTGAGGTGCCCGCCACCCCAGTCGGCGTGGTGGTTGATGGTGATGACGACCTCGGGACGATGCCGGCGGATGGCCTGCGCGAGGTCGCACCGTAACGGCACGCCGTACTCGATCAGCCCGTCCGGATAGCCGAGGAACTCCACCGACTCGACCCCGACGATCGCGGCACTCGCCCGTTCCTCCGCCTCGCGCACGCGCGCACACGCACCCGGCTCGAGATCGTCGATCCCGGCTTCGCCCCGCGTCGCGAGGAGGTAGGTCACGCGCTTGCCCTGCGCGGTCCAGCGCGCGACAGCCGCAGCCGCCCCGTACTCCATGTCGTCGGGGTGGGCGACGATCGCCAGCGCCCGCTCCCAGTCTTCCGGAACCGGTTGCACCGAGGGTTCCATCGCTACCGCGGATCGGGCGACATGAACGCGATCGGAATCGTCAGACCGCAGGCTTCATGGCGCAGCGTCGCGATCCGGCGCCCGGGTTGCGTCGCATCCTTGATCCGGCCCAGGCGGTCGCCGAGCAATCGTGCGCACGCGTCGAGATCGGCAACGGCCGGCGAGAGACCCCAGAACCGCTCGCCGGCACCGGCGACCGGGCCCACCAGCTCGATGACGACCTCGCCGGCGCGCAAGAACGTCTGGGTGGTGCCGTTCGGCAATTCGCGCACACGCCGCACCTCGAGCCCGAGCCCCGCGTAGCTCGCGATCGTGCGATCGGGATCGTCGGTGAACACGACGAGATGATCGAGCAGGATCGCACCGTTCGGGTGCGGCGCGGGCTCGACGGCGGAGGCGTCGCCGAAGACCCAGCTGGAGATTCCCGTCTCGCCGACGTCCGTTTGCATGCGCACGTGTCCGAGGCGGCACCCGCCGTCGGCGTCGACCGCGAAGCCGGCCGCCCGCCACGCTTCCGCGTCGCCCGCGACGTCGAGACCTACCAGTGCCGGCGCGCTCACTCGACGAGCTCGGCGAGCGCGTCGAGTCGGGGCAGCACCCGATCACGCGATCCGCCCGGCAGGCGCATCACGACCTCGTCGATCCCGATCGACGCGTAGTACTCGACCTTGCCCGGATCGGGAACGGTGCCGAACGGCACGATACGCAGCGTCCTCGGATCGCGACCGCGTGCCTCGCACGCGCGCTCGAGGTCGCCGAGCGCGGCGCGCACGCCGGCGCCGCCGATCGGGATCCACCCGTCGGCATACTCGGCCACCTGGGCGAAGAGCTTCGGCCCGGCTGCGCCGCCGACGAGAATCGGCGGCCGGTCGGGTGCGGTGGGCTTGGGCCACGACCACGACGGCGCGAGGTGCACGAACTCGCCGTCGAACGAGGCGACGTCGTCGCGCCACAGCGATTTCATCGCGAGCACGTGCTCACGTGCGATGTCGCGCCGACGCTTCATGTCGACGCCGTGGTGCTCGATCTCGTCGGCGTTCCAGCCGAATCCGATCCCGAACACGAAGCGGCCGCCCGACTCCCGATCGAGGCTGGCAACGGCCTTGGCGGTCACGATCGGATCGCGCTGCGCGACCAGGCAGATCCCCGTCCCGACGACCAGTCTCTCGGTCACCGCGGCCGCCATCGCGAGCGCGACGAACGGATCGAGCGTGCGCTTGTAGTGCTCCTGCAGCGCTCCGCGCGGGTGGGGCGTGAGACGGCTGAGCGGGATGTGGGTGTGCTCGGGCACGTACAGCGAATACAGGCCCCGCGCCTCGACCTCCCGCGCGAGCTCGACCGGTCCCACGGTCTGGTCGGTCATGAACATCGTCACGCCGAATCGCAACTCTTCCCACACCTCCCGGTCAGGGTCCCGTCGGCCGTCCGCCACTCGACATGGAGGTTCACCGCATGCCGAAACCAGCGATCAAACTAGACGCACGCAAACTAGACGCACGGACGCGCTCGAGCACGGTTCCGTAGTACCGTCGATCCGGCGTCGGTAGAGGCGCGTTCGGGGGCCCGAGTGACGGCCGACGATGAACGACTCGAAGGGAAGTGTTCCGTTGGGCCGAGGGGAACCCGAATTGGATCCACAGAGAATCGCGAGGCTTACGGGCCTCCTCTTCCTCATCACCTTCGTCACGTCGATCCCCGCGCTGCTTCTCTACAATCCGGTTCTCAACGATGCCAAGTACATCATCGGCCCTGGTTCCGACGTCCGTGTTTCTCTCGGAGCCGTCTTGGAGCTGTTCCTCATCGTCGCGAACATCGGCACCGCGGTCGCGCTGTACCCGATCCTCAAGCGGCAGAACAAAGGCCTCGCTCTCGGTTTTGTCACCGCGCGTATCGTCGAATCCGCTTTCATCGCCGTCGGGATCGTCAGCGTGCTCGCGGTCGTCACGTTGCGGCGGTCCGCTACGGACGCGGACGCGACGCTGGTCCCGATCGGCAAGGCACTCGTCGCAATCCATGATTGGACGTTCGTGCTCGGGCCCGGGTTTGTCGTCGGCATCGGGAACGGGCTGATCTTGGGTTACCTGATGTATCGGTCCGGATTGGTGCCGCGACGCATGGCCATGCTCGGCCTCATCGGAGGTCCGCTGATATGCGTTTCGGGGATCGCAGTGGTGTTGAACGTCATCGAAAAGGGCTCCGCCGGCCAGTTCATCGCGACAATTCCGGAATTCTTTTGGGAGTTGTCGCTCGGCATCTATCTCATGGTCAAGGGTTTCAAGCCTGCACCCATCATCGCAATGAGGACCGACTCACACGATCGATGAGTCCCCGCGCTCGGCGCAAAACGGACCATCTCCGCAAGCCGGGTATCAGTTTCCTGCGGCAACGATCCGACACAACAGGCAATGGAACGCTCACCCTTCCGGGCGCTGCGCGAGGCGATGGCGATGACCGTCGTCGCGCTCGCAGCCCTGCTCTCGCTGCGGGCCATCGGCATCCTGGCGCCGGTGCCGATCGGGGTGCTCGTCGGGATCACCGTCCTGGCGCTCGCGCTCAGTTCGGCGATCACGGACTGGAAGCCGGCGCGGCGCCTACCGCTCGGGTTACGAGTCGGTGTGCAGGTGGTCGGCACGACGTGCGTGATCTACGCGACGGGTTGGGGTCCGGTCCTGTCGGTCGGCTTCGTCTTCTGCGCGGCACAGGCCGTCGCGCTGGAAGGCTCACCGGCGGTGTTCCCCGCCACGATGTGGAGCCTCGTGTGCCTGGCGGGCGCCGAGGCCGCGGTCGGGCTGGGTTGGGCGCCGAGCGTCCTGAGCGCGGGCCGGAGCCACGGGATCGCGGTGTTGATGGCCGCGGGACTGGTCTTCGTGATGCGCATCGTGTGGGTGAGCGCGCGCGACCGTGAGGTTGCGGCAACCAAGCTCGCGCGCAGTGAGGACCGGTTCCGGCGCCTCCTCGCCAACGCGGCCGACGCGGTCGTCGTTCTCGATCGGACCGGAACGATCATGTTCGCGACCGAGGCGATCGAGACCCTCACCGGCTACTCGGTCGACGACCTGGTCGGCCGGCGCGATGCCGGCGTGATCGTCCAGCCCGACGACCTCGAGCGCATTCGCGCCGGCATCAACGACGAGCTGCTCGAAGAGCACGGCCGATCGCGCCGCGCCGACATGCGCGTGCAGCATCGTGACGGGTCGTTGCGCTGGTGCCAGATCACGGTGACGAACCAGCTCGACGACCCGGTGATCGAAGGCGTCGTCGTCAACGTGCACGACATCACCGAACGGCGCGAGGCCGCCGCGAGCGTCATGGCCGCAGAGGCACGGTTCCGCACCCTTGTGCAACACGCGGCCGACGGCATCATCATCCTCGACCTCGACGCTCGCTGCCAGTACGTGAGTCCCTCGTACGAGCGGCTCACGGGGCAGGTCGCATCCACGCTGGTGGGCAACTTC
>DATCCI010000159.1:0-2377 GCA_036511415.1 Acidimicrobiia bacterium | reverse complement strand
TTGTCAGCTTCGTGTCACCGAAACCTGGCACAGCCGGTCGGTAGGCACTCTCGAAACCGTGATATCATGATGTCATGCCAAAGCAGACCACGGTGCGGCTCCCCGACGAGCTGGCGGACGAGGCCGAGGCGGTCGCGCGCGTGCAGGGCACGAGCGTGAATCAACTGATCGTCGACTCGCTCGCGGCGGAGATCGAGCGTGTGCGTGCGGACAAGGACTTCACCGCGCGTGCACTCGCGCTGTTGAAGCGTGATCAGGAGTTGCTGGACCGGCTCGCGCGGTGACGCGGTACCTCACGCTGGCCGAGTACTTCTGGCTCGCGGAGCAGGTCACCGGTACGGAAATCACCAAGCACGGTCGCCCGGCTGTGGTGATGCTCAGCCTCGATGACTTGGAGTCACTCGAGGAGACGTTGGAGATCTTGAGTGATCGCGGGCTCATGGATGCGATCGGCGAGGCCGAGGCGGACGTCATGGCTGGGCGGCCCAAACGGCCCTCCAAGGAAGAGGTACTGGCGAGCGTCAAGCGACGTTGAGTCGCGCGATCACGCCCTACGAGATCGAGTGGGCGGGGTCCGCCAGCCGGGCTCTCGAGCGTCTTCCTGAGAACGTTGCAGTGGCGCGATCGAGTTCATCTACGGTCCTTGACGGGACCCCCGGATAGTGGTCCACCTTTCGTGAGAGTCCAACGTCCAGCATGCTGGGCAGGAGGACTTCACGATGAAGCGGAAGCGACACACACCCGAGCAGATTGTCCGGAAGCTCCGCGAGGGCGACCGGATGCTCAACGAGGGCACGGACCTGACCGAGGTGCTTCGTCATCTCGAGGTCTCGGAGAGCAGTTGGCATCGTTGGCGCGCGCAGTATGGCGGCATGAAGACCGACGAGGTGAAGCGACTCAGGGAGCTCGAGCGTGAGAACGCGCGGCTCAAGAAGATCGTCGCGGATAAGTCGCTCGAGATCGACATGCTCAAGGAGCTGGCTGAGGGAAACTTCTGACCCCGGAGCGACGCCGGCGGGCGGTGCGCCGCCTCCAGGAACGCTTCGGGGTTTCCGAGCGGCTCGCGTGTCGGGTCGCGGGTCAGCATCGATCGACGCAACGCAGGCCATGTGCGCCGCGACGGATCGACGACGCGAGGTTGCGGGGCCGGCTCCGCGCGATCGCCAAGACGCATCCGCGTTGGGGCTACAAGATGGCGACCAGGGTGATCCGCCGGGAGGGCTGGAACGTGAACCGCAAGCGGGTGCAGCGCCTGTGGCGTGATGAGGGCCTGAAACGGCCGCCGCAACGGCCATCCAAGCGTCGTCGGGTCCGTCCCGGGCACACCGAGCGTCTGCGTGCGCGGCACCCGAATCACGTGTGGGCAGTCGACTTCCAGTTCGACGAGACCGCCGATCAACGGCGACTGAAGCTCGCGAACGTCGTTGATGAGTGCACCCGTGAGGCGCTCGCGATGCGCGTCGAACGACACTGCACCGCCGAGGACGTCATCACCGAACTCGAACGACTCGTCGCGACGTACGGGCCACCGAGCTTCTTGCGCGCCGACAACGGACCCGAGCTCATCGCCCACGCGTTGCGCGAATGGTGCCGGTACTCGCGTATCGGGATCAGCTACATCGAACCCGGCTCGCCGTGGGAGAACGCCTACGTCGAGAGCTTCAACGGTCGTGCCCGCGACGAGCTGCTCAACATCGAAGAGTTCGGCTCGCTCATCGAAGCCCAAGTCGTTGTCGAAGCATGGCGGATCGAGTACAACACCTACCGGCCCCACGGCGCCCTCGGCGGACTCACCCCCGCCGAAACCCGCGCCGCATCGACCACCGAACACCAACCAGCACTCTCATGAGAGCTGGACCACCAAACGGGGTCCCGTCATCCTCTTGCGGACGATCCTCACCGGGTTGGTCGACCGTTGCGGTTCGAGTTCGAGGGCAGGCACTCCGCGCACCGTGGGGACTATCGAATCATCTATCGCATTGACGACGCTCGTCGCGTCGCCCTGGTTTCCGTTCTCGGACATCGGGCCGACGTCTACCGACGACCATGAGCGGTTTCGAATTTTGGTTCCCGAACTTGGCCGTACCTCTCCCGTGACTCGCGGGTCCCACCGATCGGCGCAGGGGTCGTGTTGTGTTCCGCATCGCGTCTCGACCTCGTCCAGGCTGCGCTCGCGTCGCATCATGTGACTGCGACGCCATCCCAGAATCGGCTGCCTCAAGGACCTTGTGGGATCCGCGTCGAGGGCTTCGAAGGCAGAGCGCGCTTCGGTTGACTCGCGTCCCAGAAAAATCCCAGAATCGGCGCGGCAGTGGATGAGAAGCGACATCCGATGATGACCAACTCGCGCTGCCTAATCAGCCCAAACGGATTTCGA
>DATCCI010000158.1:0-6480 GCA_036511415.1 Acidimicrobiia bacterium | reverse complement strand
CCGAAGTCGACCTGGATCGGCGAGCCCGAGTACCAGATCGGCGCCGGACCCGGCATCGACTGTGTGCGGTGCAGATGGCCGAGCGCGACGTACGAGGCCGACGACGGGAACGCCCCCGCGGGAACCATGTAGTCGTCGATGAGCTGGGCGTCGCGCTCGCCGCCGCCGAGCTTGCCGCCCTGCACCATGCAATGCGCGGCCACGATGTTGATGTCGCCCGCCGAGAAGCCGGCACACAGCCACTCGATCAACCGCGCGACCCGCGCCGCGTAGTACTGCGTGGCGCCGGCCGCGGTCGCGCCCATGAGTTGCTCGGTCTTGACGGCCCAGCGTTGCGACATCCACGGCAGCATCACGACGCGCGCGCCGTCGAGGTGGAGGATCGCGCGGTCGAGTCCGGCGGGAAGTCCGAGCACCGAGATCCCGAGGCGGGCGAACACGGGCGCGACGGCATCGAGCTCCGACTGCTGATCGTGATTGCCGCCCACGACCACCACGTGCGCGCCGGTCTCGCGCAACGCCAGCAGTGCGTCGAACACGACCGCCGTCGCCTCGGGCGGGGGTGCCGCCGTCTCGAACAGATCGCCGACGACCAAGACGAGGTCGGCGTGCTCCCGTTGCGCGATCTCGGTGATCTCGCCGAGCACGGCGCGGTGCTCGGCGATGCGGGATCGGCCCCGCAGGAGCTTGCCGACGTGCCAATCGGACGTGTGCAGGATCTTCACGGTGAGCCGCCGCCGCCGCCCGGCTCAGGCACGCGGGCCCGGGGGCACGCCTTCGAGGAGATCGTCCGGGATCGTCAGCGCGCCGGTCTCGGCCGGGTTGTCGCCGCGCTCCGACGGTCGCGTCGCCCAGGAGGGGAACGGGAACTCGACGACGAGTGGCACCGGGATCTCGGGCTGCATGACGAACATCGTGCCGGGCTTGGCGATCACCGCACGCTTTTGATGGGCGGCCGACAGGTAGCCGTACTCGGGCCGGGCCGCTTCCGCCGGATCGAGACGGCCGACGACGCGGATGGAGGAGTTCGAGATGATGCGCCGCTCGACCTCGCTCGCCGTCTGCTGGGCTCCGATCAACACGATGCCCATCGACCGGCCGCGCTCGGCGATGTCGAGCAGGATCTCCTTGATCGGCGAGTCGCCGTCGCGCGGGGCGTACTTGTTCAGCTCGTCGAGCACGACGAACAGCAACGGTCGCGCCAGGCCGCTGCGTTCCTTGTCGTCGAACGCCTTGCGCAACGTCACGCCGACGACGAAGCGCTTGGCCCGATCGTCGAGCTTGTGGAGATCGACGACGGTGACCTGCGCGTCGGTGGTCTCGATGCGATGACGCGGCGGTCGCTCGATGTCGGACCGCACGAAGCGAGCCAGCGAGCGGTGGGACGAGAGCAATCGCCGGACGAACGCGTTGACGGTGCCCATACCGATGGCGGGACCGGCCCAGTCGCCGTCGGTGACCCGGTTCACGACGAGGTCGACGAGCTGGCGGTAGGTGCGCACCGTGACACCGTCGATCCGCCACTCGCCGTTCGTGCCGACGGGCGCCCCGTCCTTCAGTGCGGCGGCGACGTTGTGCACGACCATCGTGTAGTGCTGGCGCTCGTCTTCGGCGTCGGCGAACACGTAGGGAAGCAGGTCGTCGGTGACGAAGTCCTCGATCGTCCAGTAGAAGGGGTCGACGCCGAGCTGGCGGGTCTCGACGTCGGGAGTGGCGGCGGGATCGTCGCGGCGGGGAGGCGCGAACACCCTGACGTCCTTGAAGGCCTTCGGCTCGAGCCCGATCAGGTGATAGCGATCGCGATCGGATTGCGTGAGCCGCGTGTTCTCGTGATCGAGGAACAGGAGGTCTTCGCCCTTGACGTTGAAGATCAGCGCGTGGGTGTTGCGCGCCTCGGCGCCCAGCACGCCCGAGTGGAACAGCCCGTAGAGCAAGAAGGTGGCGTACGTGGTCTTGGTCGCGACACCGGAGATCCCCGAGATGTTTACGTGCGCGCCGCGCGTGCCGTCGATGAACTCGAGATTCGCGTAGAGCGCCTGCTCGTCGCGCCCGAGGCCGATCGGGAGACGCTGGTCCATCTTGTCGAAGTACAGCGCGACGTCGCGCTCGATCCCCTTCGCCCGCCGGACCGCCGACCCGGGCAGCGGTGGGACGTACACCTCGGGCTCGACCCGGGTGGTCATGACCTGCGCCGCTTCGACCGCTTCGGCCGGGAGCAGGCCCTCGTCGATCAAGAAGACGTCGGAGTCGAAGCGCGCGCCTTCGTGCCGGGCGCGCACCTGGGTCACGATGCCGGACAGGTTCACCGGCTCGGCGCGGCCTGGTACCAGCCGCTCGCAGACGACGACGTCGTCGAGTTGGAGGTACTGGTCGGGTGCGACCGCGACCCAGAACGTGAGCGGGGTGGAGTCCTCGGTCCCGAGCACCCGCCCGACCAGATCCAGGTCATCGCGCGGGTATTCGCGCGGGTGTTCGCGCGGGCGTTCGGGCAGGCGTTCGGGCACACGACGACCGTACCGCCGCGGTGGGACAGGAACGCGGGTATCGGGCAGGGTGATCGTGCGCCTCGACGGGCGTCAGGCGCTCGCCGTCGTGTCGAGGAATGCTTGCACCGCGCGCGGGCTCCGGAGCACGTGCACCGCGGCGCCGGGGGCCAGCTCGGCGATCGCGCGCACGACCTGCGGCCGGCTGCGGTACCGGTAGCGGGCCACCCACCACAGAAATTGCGGATCGAACCGCTCCGGGCAACCCTCGGCCTGCACCGCCCGGCCGCGGTGGGCGAGCGTCCGCCGGAGCACCCGCGGCAACGTGCGCCAGGTCGGGAAGTCGCAAAGGACGACGGTGTCGGCGCGGGGGAGCCGCTCGTCGAGCGTGGCGCTGTAGTTGCCGTCGGCGATCCACTCGTCGGGCGCGAACAGCTCCTGTTGCACGGCGCGCCACTCGTCGCGCGGCGTTCTGACCCACCCCGGGTGCCAGAAGTGGTGATCGAGATGGACGACGGGGAGGCCCGTGCGCCGGCCGAGCTCGACCGCGAGGGTCGACTTGCCCGCCCCGCCGGATCCGACGATCGCCACCCGCTGCACCTCGTCATTCTGGTCGCCGTTCCCGGGGTCGTTCCCGGCTCCGGGCCCGAGCCGCGCGTGCTGGACACGGACCGAGCCCTCCTCTACGATTTAGAACACGTTCTAAAAACGGGTTCCGGTCGGCGAGGGTGGAGGATCTGCACATCATGGAATTCGGCTTGTTCCAAGGCGGCTTCGTCCACAAGGACGTCGCGGCCGCGAACCCGAACGCCGAGCACGATCGGCTGATGAGCGAGGTCGCGCTCTGCGAAGTCGGCGACCGGCACAACTGGAAGTACGCCTGGTTCACGGAGCACCACTTCTTGAAGGAATACTCGCACATCTCCGCGAGCGAGACGCTCATGGCGTGGGTGCTCGCGCGCACCCAGAACATCCACGTCGCGTCCGGGATCATCAACGTGACGCCGCCCGTGAATCACCCGGCGCGCGTCGCCGAGCGGGTCGCGATGATGGACCTCGTCTCGAACGGCCGCTTCGAGTTCGGCACCGGGCGAGGCTCCTCCACCACCGAGATGGGCGGCTTCGGGATCACCGACCCCGAGGAGACCCGCGCCATGTACGACGAGGCGATCCGCGAGATCGTCCGCATGTGGCGCGACGAGCCGTACTCGTACGACGGGAAGTTCTTCTCGATGCCCGAGCGCAACGTGCTGCCGAAGCCGTACGTGAAGCCGCATCCTCCGTTGTGGGTCGCGGCCGGCAATCCCGAGACGTTCGAGAAGGCCGCGCACATGGGCCTCGGTGTCATCTGTTTCACCGGTGGCACTCCCGAGAAGATGGCGCCGCTCGTCGAGACGTACAAGAAGCACATCGCGAACGCCGACCCGGTGGGTGAGTACGTCAACGACAACATCGCGATCACGACGAGCTTCATGTGCCTCGAAGACCGCGACGAGGCGCGCTCGTACATGGCCCATTCGGGCAACGGGCGCCAGCAGACACTCGTCTTCCACTATCTCGACACGTTCCCGAAGCCGCCGTTCGTCCCCGCGTGGCCGACCGAGATTCCCGACCCGACCCCCGAGGCGATCGAGAAGGGCTTCCGGAGCGGCGCGGCGATCGTGGGGACACCCGACGACTGCGCGGGCGGCATTCAGAAGTGGGTCGACATCGGCGTCGACCAGCTCATCATGGGTCCGTCGGGCAGCACGTATCCCCACGAGCTGCTCGAGCGGACGGTGACGCTGTTCGGCGACGAGGTCATCCCGCGCTTCGACAAGGACCCGGAGCACTCGACGTCGAAGTACCGGGCCGCCGCGGCCGGCTGATGCGTCGACCCACGCACGGGGACGATCACGAAGACCCGGCGGAGCATCCCGATCTGAGCGGCGTCGCCGCCGAGATGCGCGCGGAATGGCGCGCGGAGCAGGAAACGGCCGCGGCCGACGCCGCGGCGCAGTGGCGTCACGGCCGCACCGTCGCCGACTGGTTGTGCGAGCGAATGCACGCGGGCGATCGGATCGCGGTGACGGTCGCGACGCAATCGTTCGTGGGGCTCGTCGACGAGGTCGGCTCCGACCTGCTCGCGCTGAGGTGCGCGTTCGGCCGCGTCGAGGTCCACATCGGCGCGGGCATCCCGATCTCGTTCGAGCTCGTCGAGCACGCGACGCACGGCGGGACGCGCGCGACGGCGCGGCGCGGCTTCCGCGACGCCTTGCTCGCGCGCGACACTCAACCGGGCGTACGCGTCGGCACGGCGCCGCGGCCCGAGGGCATCGACGGAACCCTCGCGGTCGGGCGCGACTTCGTGACCATCGCGACGGAGACCGGCGCGGAGACGGTCGTGCCGATCGCCGACATCGCCTGGGTCACCGCAGCGCGCATGAGCGGGGAGCCACGCGTGTAGGTACAGAACGCGCGAGTCACCGCGGCGCGTCGAAGAGGTAGCGCAGCGAACGCGATAGGTTGAGGTGCGGCACGGTCACGTGGAACTCGTCGGGCAGGACCGTGCTCGCGATCTCGAGGTTCGGGTACCGGCGGCTCCGCAGCGCCGCGACCATGCGCTCGGTATCGGCCGTCATGTCGATGTAGCGCAGCGCGGCCGCGGCGCGTTCGTCGGCGGAGAGCCGGCTCGCCTCGCGCTGGCGACCGTCGTGGTTCTCGTACTCGCCGACCGCGAAGAACACCTTCGCGCGCAGGTCGTCGTGCGTGCGCGCGTATTGCTCTTCGTATCCGAACATCATGTCGGCGTGCCACCACAGCGACGGGCTGCCGATGCCGTAGCGCCCGAATGTCGCCGGTTCGGTGAGGAGCACATAGGTCGCGAACAGCCCGCCCAGCGAGTGCCCGAAGAACATGGAACCGTCGTCGACGCGGTAGCGCGACTGCACCCACGGCTGCAGTTCGTCGCGGATGAATGCCAAGAACCGAACGGCTCCGCCCATCGACGGGAAGGCGGGGAAGGCGCGCACGAAGTCGGCGTCGTAGGTGGGCGTGAAGTCGCGGGTGCGCACGACGACGGTCTCGGCGATGCCGCCCAGGCGGTAGCCGATCCCTACGACGAGGATCGGCGGGAGGTGCGCGGAGAGCTGCATGAGCCGGATGAGGTCGACGGCCCCGGCGAACAGCCCGTTCGCGTCGCTGACGTACAGCACCACCGGAGGAACATCGTCGGAGTGTCCGCAATGACCGACGAAGATCTTGAACTCGTCACCGACGTGCTCGGACCGGAGGTAGTGCACCTCGGTGCCCGCGAGCGGTGAGTGATCGTCCGGATGATCGTGCGCGGACACTGGCTCAGCCGGCCGTCAGCTTCTCGCTGATCTCCCACAGGCGCGCCGCGGCCGCGTCGTCGAGCGCGGGCGCGGCCGGCTTCACCGCCTGGCCCTTGATGAAGTACTGGCCGGTGATGCCGTCGACGTCGGGTGAGGTCGCGAGGTAGATCGAGGTGAGCGCGCCCTTCTCCGACGAGATCGCGAACGGCCGGATCAACGGCATGACGATGTTGCCGAGCAGGCCGACATCGCCCTCGCGGGCGAAGTTGCTGCCGACGAACCCGGGATGCAAGGCGTTCGCGGTGAGGACGTCGGGATCGGAGCGGCGGGCGAGCTCGCGCGTGAACAAGATGTTCATCAGCTTCGTCGCGGAATAGACGGCGAACCCGCTGCCGTACCGGCGCCGCTCCCACTCGAGGTCGTCGAAGTCGAGGCCCTTCGGCACCCTCGTGTGCGCGTACGACGAGACGTTGACCACGCGCGCCGGCGCGCCGCGTGCGAGCGCGTCGCGCAGGACGTTGGTGAGCAGGAAGTGGCCGAGGTGGTTGACCTGGAACTGCGTCTCGTGCCCGTCGACGGTCTCGACGCGCTTGCCCAGCACGAGCCCGGCGTTGTTGAGGAGGATGTCGAGTCGGTCGTGCTCGGCCGTGAACGCGTCGGCGAACGCGCGTACCGACGCGAAC
>DATCCI010000157.1:0-4323 GCA_036511415.1 Acidimicrobiia bacterium | reverse complement strand
CAGCATCGACGCGATCGTCCTGCCCGGCGGCGAATCGACCACGATCGGCAAGCTGCTCGACTCGTCGGAGCTGCGCGAGCCGCTGACCCGACTCCTGCGCGACGGCTTCCCCGCGTTCGCGACCTGCGCGGGGCTGATCCTGTGCGCGACCGAGGTGATCGACGGCCGCGCCGACCAATCGCCGCTCGGCGTTCTCGACGTCACGGTGCGTCGCAACGGCTACGGCCGCCAGCGCGAGTCGTTCGAGACGTCGCTGGCGGTACGCGGGCTCGCCGACGGCGAGTTCCCCGGGGTGTTCATCCGCGCCCCCGTGATCGAGCGCGTCGGCCCGGAGATCGACGTGCTCGCCGAGCTCGACGGGGCACCGGTGCTCGGACGCGCCCACGAGCTCTGGTTCGCGTCGTTCCACCCGGAGCTCTCGCGGGATCTTCGTCTCCACCAACTCTTCGTCAACGAGGTGTGCTGATGTCCGGTCACTCCAAATGGCATTCGATCAAGCACAAGAAGGGCGCGGCCGACCAGGCGCGCGGAAAGCTCTTCGCGGTGCTCATCCGCCAGATCGAGGTCGCGGCCCGAACCGGCGGAGGTGACGTCACGACGAACGCGACGCTCCGCACGATGGTCCAAAAGGCGCGCGACTCGTCGCTGCCGGTGGACACGATCCAGCGGGCGATCCGGCGGGGAACCGGCGAAGAGGAAGGTGTCACCTACGAATCGGTGACGTACGAGGGCTACGCGCCGGGTGGGGTCGCGGTGATCGTCCAGGCCCTCACCGACAACCGGAATCGCACGTCGGCCGAGATCAAGAACCTGTTCAGCAGGAACGGCGGCTCGTTCGCCGAGCCGGGCGCGGTCTCGTGGCAGTTCGAGCGCAAGGGCACCATCGACGTCGACAAGTCGGCCGACGAGGACGAGCTCACGCTGGTAGCCGCCGACGCGGGCGCCGAAGACGTGCAGGACGGCGGCGACGTGTGGCACGTGACGACCCCGCCCACCGAAGTCCACGCGGTCCGCACCGCCATCGAACAAGCCGGCTACAAGGTCACATCGGGCGACCTCACGCTGATCCCGACCACCGTCGTCGAGCTGAGCCAGGAGAGCCAGGCCAAGACGGTCTTGCGGCTGATGGATGTGCTCGAGGATCACGACGACGTCGAGGCCGTATACGCCAACTTCGACATCCCCGACGCGGTGCTCGAGGCGGTCACGGCATAGGGTCGTCGAACCGAACGGGCCGCCCGTCCGTATCCGGTCGAGCCAGTTGTTTCCCGTTGGAGAGGTCAACAGATGATCGACGTCGGACAGGACGCGCCGGACTTCACGTTGCCCGGCATCGAGAACGGGGCCAAGCGCGACTACACGCTGTCGGAGTACCGCGGGCGCAAGGTCGTGATCGCGTTCTACCCCGGTGACGATACGCCGGGATGCACGCGCCAGATGTGCTCGTATCGCGACAACCTCGGCGACCTCGAGGCCACGGGCGCGGTGCTGCTCGGGATCTCACCGCAAGACGTCGCGAGCCACGAAGCGTGGGCCGAAAAGAAGGGCTTCACGTTCCCGCTGCTCGCCGACGTCGACAAGTCGGTGATCGAGGCCTACGGCGTGGGCGCGCCCCTGATCGGCGTGCGCCGTTCGGTCTTCGTGGTCGACCCCGCGGGCAAGGTCGCGTTCGCCGATCGCAAGCTGATCGGAGCGACCTTCGTCCCCATCGACAAGCTGGTTCCGGTTCTCCAGAAGCTCTAATTGCCTTTTGTTTGCCGCCATCGTGTCGGTCGGCCGCACCCGATCGCCGCGAGCGTCAGCGAACCCGCCGAACAAACAAGCCGTGAGCGATAGCGAACTGGCCGGAGTCCTGAGCGTCCGCGAGGCGGGTATCCCGCCGAGCAGCGAAGGCGACAAGGAGACAAGGAGAGATAGTGTCCGGGGCCATGCGGATTGGGATGACCGTCAACGGAACGGCGCAGGATCACGACGTCGAGGCGCGCACGCTGCTCGTGCAGTACCTGCGTGAGTCGTGCGTGCTCACGGGCACGAAGATCGGATGCGACACGTCGAGCTGCGGCGCGTGCACCGTGCTGGTCGACGGTGAATCGGTGAAGTCGTGCACCATGCTCGCGGCCCAGGCCGACGGCGCGGCGATCACGACCATCGAGGGTCTGGCGCAGGGCGAGCAGTGGCACCCGGTACAGACCGCGTTCCATGAGCACCACGGCCTGCAATGCGGCTACTGCACGGCCGGAATGGTGCTGGCGGCGGTGTCGCTGCTCGATGAGATCCCGAACCCGACCGAACGCGACGTGCGGCTCGGTCTCGAGGGCAACCTCTGTCGCTGTACCGGCTACCACAACATCGTGAAGTCGGTGCTGGCGGCGGCGGAGTCGATGCGAGCAGCCAAGTGATCCCCGCCGCGTTCGACTACGTGCGCGCCGCGACGGCGGCGGAGGCGATCTCGCTGATCGGTGAGCACGGTGACGACGCGAAGTTCCTCGCCGGGGGCATGTCGTTGTTGCCGCTGATGAAGCTCCGCCTCGCGACACCGACGGTGCTCGTCGACGTCGGCCGGGTGCGCGACCTCTCCTACGTGCGCGACGCCGGCGACCACGTCGCGATCGGCGCGCTCACGCGTCACCGCGACCTCGAGACGAGCGACCTGCTCGCCGAGGAATGCGGGGTGCTGCGCGCGGTTGCGGCCCAGGTCGGCGACAACCAAGTGCGTCACCGTGGCACGATCGGCGGGTCGGTCGCGCACGGCGACCCGGCGAGCGATCTTCCCGCGGCGCTGCTCGCGCTCGACGCCACGTTCGTCGTGCAGGGCCCCGCCGGAACGCGCTCGGTCGCGGCGAGCGACTTCTTCGAGGGGTTCCTCGAGACCACGCTCGCTCCCGACGAGCTGCTCACCGAGATCCGGGTCCGCAAGAGCGGGGCCACCGGCTTCGCGTACGAGAAGTTCAACCGGCGGGCCCAGGACTGGGCGATCGTCGGCGCGGTTGCCGTGCGCGTGAGCGGCACCGCCCACGTCGCGCTGGTCAACATGGGCTCGACCCCGCTGCGCGCCACGGCGGTCGAGACGGCGATCGCGCAAGGTGCTTCGCATGCCGACGCGGCGCGCGAAGCCGCCGTCGGCACCGAGCCTCCGGCCGACCTCAACGCGTCAGCCGAGTACCGCGTGCACCTCGCGCAAGTTCTCGTGCGGCGCGCGCTCGAGGCGATCTGAGCACGACGAGCCTTCCCGCGGTCGTACTCGCCGCGGGACGCGGCGTGCGCTTCGGCGGCGACGCGCCCAAGGCGTTGACGCTCCTGCGGGGGCGGCCGCTGCTCGCGTACGCGCTCGACGCGGCGAGTGCCGGCGGTTGCTCACCGGTGGTGGTCGTCGTGTCCGACGACCGGGTCGCCGAGGCCGCGGGCGACGCGGTCGAGATCGTGTACAACGACGAACCCGAACGCGGCATCGCGTCGAGCCTGCAGAGCGCGCTGAGGCACCTGGAACCTGATGCGCAGGTTCCCGCGGTCGTCGTGGGTCTCGCCGACCAGCCGCTCGTCGGGGCCGTGGCATATCGCCGGGTCGCGCGCGCCCACGCCGACGGCGCGTCGCTCGCGTTCGCGAGCTACGACGGCGTGCGCGGCAATCCGGTGCTGATCGCGCGCCGGTTCTGGTCGGAAGCGATGGGTCTGGTCGGCGACGAGGGCGCTCGGGTTCTCTTTCGCCGCCACCGGGCGGTCGCGGTACCGTGCGACGACACAGGCGCGGCGGCCGACGTCGACACCCCCGCAGACCTCGCCGAGTTGGAGTCACGATGGAGATCACCGACAGCTTCCGAGTGAGCACCCCGATCGATGCCACCTGGAAGGTGATGCTCGACATCGAAGGCATCGCGCCGTGCATGCCCGGCGCGCAGCTCCAAGAGGTCGAAGGCGACGAGTACCGTGGGATCGTGAAGGTCAAGGTCGGACCGATCACCGCGCAGTACAAGGGCTCGGCCCGTCTGGCCGAGGTCGACGAGCCGAACCGGCGGATCGTCATCGACGCCTCGGGCCGAGACACGCGCGGGCAGGGCAACGCCAAGGCGAGCATCGTCGTCACGATGACGCCCGAAGGCGCGGGGACGAAGGTCGACGTGGTGACCGATCTATCGATCACCGGCAAGGTCGCGCAGTTCGGTCGCGGCGTGCTCGCCGACGTCTCTTCGAAGTTGATGGGACAGTTCGTCGAGAACGTCGAGCGCGACGTCCTGAGCACGGCGGGCGGCGGCGACACGTCGCACGCGGGCGGCGCCTACGAGCAGGCACTCGAGAGCGTGGTCGCGCCGAACGGTCATTCGCCGG
>DATCCI010000156.1:0-3322 GCA_036511415.1 Acidimicrobiia bacterium | reverse complement strand
GTCGGTCGTGAAGAAGGTCGTCACGTAGGGACGGGCCGCGAGCTCCGCGCGAATCGCCTTCGCGTACGCCGCCGCGTCGGATTCGACGGGCGGAACAGGTACGCGGCGATCGCACCACCGAGACGCACCGGCGAGCGACAGCCGGTTGGTCTCGGTCACGGAGGTGCGGTAACCGGCGTGGGCAAGGGCGCGCACTGCGGTGACCGCGGCGCGCGACTCGCCGTTGCCTCCCTCCGACAAGAGCACCCAGCGCGGTTCGTTCCGGTCGCCGCTCGTCGTCATGCGTCAGCTCCGTCTTGGTGGGAGTCGGATTCGGCCGTACACACGACGTGCGTCCTCGCGACGTCGGCGAGCCAGGCGGCGCGCGGGTTGCCGACCAGTCGACCGTGACCGATGGCATAGACGACCGGACACCGTCGCGGCATCGTGAGCCGGAACCAGGCGCGGCGAGCGGAGGCCCGCGGTCGTCGCATCGCGTTGGCGAGGGCGCGCGCCTCGATCGCGCCCATGGCCATGTGGTTCCACTCTCCGGCAACGACTGCATCCGCGAGCGTGCGCGCCGAGCCTTCGGCGCGGCCGAACAATCGGGCAGCCATGGCGATGCCTTCGGGATCTTCGGCGAGGAGCTCGCGCACGTGTTTGCTGGCAAGTCCTTCGCGGTTCGGACGGCCGAGCCACTTCGAACCGTTGAGCACGAGCTTCAAGAGTCCTTCGGCGCCGGGGCGAATCGTGCGAAAACCGCGCTCGTCCATCTGGCTCATCGCCAAGAGGTCATCGAGGACGAAGAGGTTCGAGCCCCTGAATGCCTTGTCGTTCTTGATGCTGAGTTCGAGGAACGTCGCCGACCCTTCGGGGGCGGCGATCAGGTTGCGTCCACCGGGAATGTGTCGGCAGAGCGCGACCGGAAGGATGCCGAACTCGCGCGCCCACTCGACGAACTGGTCCTCCAGGACTTCCCAGTCGGCGGGCGCGGCTGCAGAGTCGATGTCGCCCTGCCCGGTCAGGGCCGACTCGACGTTCTTCCAGACGAGCCACGACGGAGAAGCCGCCGTGAGTCGGCGCAGCAGCGAGAGCCACAACTCGCCGCGCTCGCCCGGAGCGACGCGCGCAGGAGTCATCGGCCCTGTCCGCAACCGTCGAGCGCGCTCGACCGGCACACGCGCGACACGCCGGACGCCCTTCCGTCAGGGGCGTTGTAGATCACGAACGATCCTCCGACGGCGGTACGGCAGGCCCATTAGCGTAGTCGTATGCCCACAGAAATCGTCAAACGGCCCACACCCTCGCCGGGCGCCGGTCCTATGGGAACGTCCACCGCACACTGATGCCGGCCGACGTCGACGAGACTCCGCTGGTGCTCGTCACCGGCGCGGCCGGGCGGATCGGCACCTATCTGCGGCGGGGCTTGCCGTCGATGGGATGGCGCCTCCGACTGCTCGACATCCATCCTTGCGACAACGATTCGACTGTGGAATCGACGGTGGTCGCCGACATCCGTGACGCCGACGGTCTCGACCGCGCCATGCGCGGCGTGGGTGCCGTAGTGCACCTCGCAGGTATCCCCACGGAGGCGCCCTTCGACCAGATCATCGGCGCCAATATCGAAGGTACGTGGCAGGTCTTCGACGCCGCCCGGCGCGCGGGCGTCGAGCGCATCGTCTACGCGGGCAGCAATCACGCGGTGGGCTTCGCGCCGCGCTCGGAGCCGCTCGCGGTCGACATGACCCCGCGCCCGGACACGAACTACGGCGTCTCGAAGGCGTTCGGTGAAGCGCTCGCACGGTTCTACTTCGATCGCCACCATGTGCGCGTCGCATGTTTGCGGATCGGGTCGTGCGCCGACCGCCCGACGAACAGACGAATGCTGTCGACGTGGTTGAGCCCGGGCGACGCGGTTCGGTTGTTCGACGCTTGCCTGCGCGCGCCGAATCTCGACTTCGCGGTCGTTTACGGCGTTTCTGCGAACACGCGCGGCTGGTGGGATCTCGAGCCCGGACACGCGCTCGGCTTCGAGCCCTGCGACGATGCCGAGGCCTACGCCGACGACGTTCTCGCGGCTCACCTCGCATCGGCGCTCGACGCCGCCGACGACGCGACCGTCGGAGGCAGGTGGACGACGTTCTCGCCCGACTGACGCCGGCCGCTCGCCGGCTCGAGGCGCCGATATTCGACGGTATCCTCGGGTATGCGCCGCCGCGCCGTTCTTCTTCGCGTCGTCGTTCTTCCAGTCGTCGTTCTTCCATGAGCGGCGGCGGCCGACGATGAACTCCTCCGAGTCGCGCCCGGGCGCGCTCGTCGACGCGGCGACGCCTCGTCGGCGTTTCCGGTTCCGTCGAGCGCGGGGCGCGGGTGGCTCCGGGGCGAAGAAGACGGGTGCCCAGTTGGTTTGGGGAGTCGCCGATCAGGGGCTGTCGTCGGCGACGAACTTCGGGTTGTCGTTCCTGGCCGGTCGGCTGCTCGGGCCCTCCGGTTTGGGTGTCATCTTTCTCGGCTTCTCTGCGTACCTGATCGCGTTCAGTTTCGTGCGGGCCCTGGTCATCGAGCCCTTCGTCGTGGCGACGGCCGCGCGCGACCGGACCGAGCGCGAGGCGGCGACTCGGGTGTGTCTGACCCTGGTTCTCGGCGTGGCTGCGGTCCTCACCGTGAGCATGGCCTTGATCGGCGTCGCGCTCGGCGGCGCGCTGGGGCGGAGCCTGATCGTCTTCTCGCCTTGGGTCGCGCTGGCGCTGGTGCAGGAGCTGTGGCGCGCGTCGCTGTTCCGCGATCAGCGGGGACGCGGCGCGGCGATCAACGACGGCGTGTGGGCCGCGGGCATGCTCGTGATGCTGCCGCTCGCATGGCTGTTCCCGAGCGAGTGGATGATCGCGGCGACGTGGGGTGTCGGCGCCGCGGCTGCCGCCATCTTCGGCGTGTTCCAGTTGCGGGTACGACCGGCGAGCCTCGGCAAGGCGCTGCGCTGGTGGACGACCGAGCTGCGGGTGTTGGGTTCGTGGTTGGCGATCGAGAACCTGATCCTGACCTTCGGCAATCAAGCGCTCGTGTTCGTCCTCGCCGCGCAGCTCGGAACCGGCGACCTCGGCGGTATCAGGGCGGTCGAGGTCGTATTCGCTCCGATGTCGCTCTTCGGCGAGGCGTTCGCGTTCCCGGGGACTCCGATCGTCGCGCGCGCACTGGCGTCGTCGCTCGCCGAAGCGCGTCGCTGGGCGTGGCGACTCAGCCTCGGGGCTTCCGCGCTGATCGCGCTCTATTTCGCGTTGACCATTCCTGTTCGAGGTCGTTTGCTCGCGACGGTGTTCGGGCCGGATTTCCGGACGTTCGCGCG
>DATCCI010000155.1:0-4935 GCA_036511415.1 Acidimicrobiia bacterium | reverse complement strand
GAGCCGCTCCGACTCGAGCGCCCCCGATCGCACGACGTCCGCGATGTCCTCGACGCGCACTATGAGTGTGCCGAGGTTGGCCGCGCCCATGTCTCGGAGCCTACGAAGCCGCGCCCGCGCGATCCAGCGGGCGCGGCACCGCCGTCACCGAACCGTTGCCCAGACCGCGTACAACGGATCGCTTCCGGGCCGCGTCGCACATTGCCGGCTCACGGAGGGCTCGTAACCGCCGGCCGCGGCGAAGTACCCGGCGACGATCTGTTGGTGCGCCGTGCTCTCGGAGACCAGCCAGCCGCGAATCGCCTTGGTAGGAAACAGCCGGTTCGAGAACGTACACACGAACAGGCCGCCGGGACGCACGACGCGCGCGACGTCGCGGAACACGTCGACCGGGCGGGTGAGGTAGTCGACCGATACACAGCACGTCGCGTGGTCGAAGGCGTCGTCGTCGAACGGGACCGACGGTTCGGCGTTCAGGTCGTGCACGATCCACGACCGGGCTTGCCGGTTCGCCGCGAGCTCGTCGGCGTTCATGCCCAGAACCGTGAGCGCGTCCGGCTCCGCACGGAAGTGTGAGATCCACGAGCTCATGAGATCGAGGACGGCGCCGCGCACGCGAAGCTCTTCGTACAGCGCGCCGACGGCGTCGATCGCGCCATCGTCGATGTGCGCGACGTACCGAGGGGACGCGTAGAACTCGGCGTCGTCCGTCTCGTCGGCCCGCGCGAAGAATCCGTCCGGAAAGGCGAGTCCCGCTGATCCAGAGGTCACGCGCGCCAAATGTAGAGAGCCCGTGGCCTGGAGACGAGCCGACACCCTTCGGATAGCGTTCTCACCGATGCGCCGCGCCTTGCATCCGTGGAACACCGGCTTCGTCTGGTCGGACCACACGGGCGAGGGCGCGACCGTTTCCTCGCAGCAGGCCCGGGAGTTCGACGAGCTCGGGTACTTCGTGGTCGAGGACGCCTTCGACGGCTCGACCCTCGCTCGCCTCGACGCCGAGCTCTCACCCGGCGACGAGAAGGCGAAACGGTTCCTCGCCGGCGTACCCGACGGGCGCTTCGGCGTGACCGGACTCGACTCGCAGATCGTCGCCCCGCACGCGGTGACCCGCAGCGAGTTCACCCGCCGGTTCGTCGCCGCCGACCTCTTCGCCGGGCTCGCGCGCGATCTCATCGGTCCCGACGTTCGCCTCTACTGGGACCAATCGGTGTTCAAGCAGCCGGCCGGTGCCGAGCCCGTGCTGTGGCACCAGGACAACGGCTACACATACGTCGAGCCGCAGGCGTACCTCACCTGCTGGCTCGCCATCACCGATGCGACACCTGAGAACGGCTGCGTCTCGGTCATGCCCGGCGTGCATCGCGAGGGCACGCTCGCCCACCGCTCGACGCCCGTCGGCGAAGAGTGCTGGGGCGACTGGGCGAGCGCAGTCGAAGTGCCCGTACGCGCGGGCAGCATCGTCGTGTTCAGCTCCCTCACCCCGCACGCGACGAAGCGCAATACGACGACCGACGTGCGCAAGGCGTACATCGTTCAGTACGCGCCGGACGGCGCGGTCGCGCACTACGGAGATCCGGAGTCCGGTCCGCCGACCAGAACCGAGATCCTCGGCGACGACAAGCGGCGCTACTGGATCGTGCGCGACGGCGTCGCGGTCGAGCCCGCAAGGGTTTGACCGCAAACGTTCGACGACACCCGCTAGTGGCGCGATCAGCGCTTCTTGGCGACGCGCTTCGACGTCTTCTTCGCAGATTTCGTCGTCTTCGCGGCGCGTTTCGCGGCACGACCCTTCGCGGCGCGAGCAGCACGCGCCTTCACCAGGTTCTGCGCGAGTTTCGCGCGAGCCTCGGGCGACAAGGGGCGCCGCTTCTTGGCAACCTTCTTCGCCGCCTTTGCGGCACCCGCCTTTCGGCTCGCCTTGGTGACGGGCGGTCGGCCAACGGCGGGAGCCACGTCGGCGACTTCGACGCTGTCGCCGAAGAGATCGCGCGCGACGATCGCCGCCTGGTACTGGTTGCTGGCCTCGACGATCTCAACGGACGAGCGTCTCAGGGTGACTCGGTAACGCGGCATTCGAAATCCCTTCGGGTCGGTCGACTGCCGACACCGTAAACGAATCGCGGCTTGTGAGGAGAAACTGGAAAGCCTGCTCTCGGCAAGAACCGCACCACACAGCGTCTTCACAAAGACGCGTCTCTTCCCTCCTGACTACAGAAATCGCCCGTCTTTGCCGACAACTGGTGCGGCGCCCGCCACTCCCCCTCGCGCGGACGTCAGTACGACGCCTCCGGTTCACGCATTGCCATAGCCGCCGGAGGCGTCGTCGCGCCGGTCGAACGGGGAGCGGTGGATGTGCCTTCGCGAGCGCCGCTACTACCCTGGGCCGATGGCGGAAGACGCCGGCTACCTCGGTCGGAACCGGTTCTTGCGCTGGTGGCCCAAGTTCCTTTTGGTTCTCGGCGCGGCGGTCCTCTTCGTGGATTGGAACCACGCGATCCAATGGGCAACGCTCTTCGCCGCGATCGCCTATGTGCACGGGCGGTGGCTTCCGTGGCAATTCGCGATCCGGGAGGACGGCCTCGCACTGACCTTTCCATTCGGTCGGCACCTGTTCTTGCCGAGGAGCGCGTTGACCGTCCGGATCGAGGTGGTCGGCGCGATCGCGATGGTCGGCCGTCGACGCCACTTCGGCTATCTCTTGCTGGACCGCATCGGCTACGAGCCCGACGGCGAGCGACGCCTCCGCCGCGCGTTCACGGGCTTCGGGTACAACCTGCTCTGACGCCGATGCCCGTCGCGGTGTCGGGCCCGGTTCTTCATTCGTCGAGCGCCACCGGTTCTCGGTGCTCGCCGAGGCGCGCGGCCGGCGCCTTGCCGGAGTCGACGGGGTCGTAGGTCCAGTCGGGTTGCTTGTCGCGATGATGCTCGTCGTTGCGCGCGACACCGTCGTCGATGTCGACGAGCTCCGCCACGAGAAAGGGCGCGGCCGAGCGCGCGCTCCCGTCGAGGTGCGCGGCGACGTCGTCCGGGAACTGCCGGAGAAGGCTCGCGGCGACGACTTGCTGTTGGGTCGCAAGCGAGCAGCGAGCACTGTCGGCGACGGTCGCGATGCGCGATCGCAGCTCGTCGAGATCGTGGGCGGCGGCTTCGCCCCGCGTCGTCGCGGCGAGCAGTTCCGCGACGCGTAGACCGTCCAGTTTGCAAGGTGAGCACTGGCCGCATGATTCGACTGCGAGAAACCGGGAGACGCCCGCCGCGACCGCGACGAGATCGTCGGCATCGTCGAAGACGACGAAGCCCCCCGAGCCGAGACCACTGCCGATCGCGGCCAGCGCCTCGTAACTTACGGGAGTGTCGAGCGCCGAGCCGTCGATGAACGTATTCGAGACCCCCGGAAGGACGGCTCGGATACGGCGGCCCTCCCGGGGACCGCCACCGATCGCGTCGATCACGTCCCGCAATGGAGTGCCCATGACGACCTCGCCGACGCCATGATGGCGCGTCGAGCCCGTCACCGTGCAGACGATGGTTCCCGGCGACTCGGACGTGCCTTCGGTGCGGAACCACGCCGCCCCACGCGCGAGGATCCGGGCGACGTTCGCGAGCGTCTCGACATTGTCGACGAGCGTGGGTGGCGCTTCGGTGTCGTCGCCCGGGCCGGCCATCTCGACGTGCGCCGACAGACCGCTTTGCGTCTCGACGTCGGCAGCCGACTCCACGACTTCGCGGACACCGCGCCGGTACGGCGGAGCGATGCGAGGGAACGGGTAGCGCCCGTCGATGGTTTCCAAGAGGGCGGTCTCTTCGCCGTACAGGTACTCGTTCGGGCCCTCGAAGACCTCGATGGCGATGCCGTCGGCCCAGCCGGCCGCCATGACCTCGCCGATCGCGGCCCGCAGGCGCGCGACCTCGGGGGAGAAGGTGTGCTTGGTCGCGACGATGACCTGGTCGGCCTTGACCGCGCGGGCGGCGATCAGCGCCCCCTCGAGGACCTGATACGGGTCGTTTCGCAGGATCGTTCGGTCCTTGAACGTGCCCGGCTCACCCTCGGCGGCGTTGACGACGACCGAGGTGCGCTCGGAATCGGATCGGTAGTCGCGCACCGTGCGCCACTTGCGTCCCGTCGGAAAGCCGGCTCCGCCGCGACCGCGCAACCCGGACGCCTCGATCTCGGCGATGATCTCGTCGCTGCTCAGGCTCCGCGCCGCGGCCAGACCCCGGCCACCGCGGACCTTCCGGTACTCGTCCAGCGATTGGATCGGGGTCGGGTACAGCACCCGATGCACAAGCGTCATGAACGCAGTCTCCCCGATCCCGAGGACGAACGCACCGCGGCCCGCGCGAGATCCCGCCGTCCGGGCCCGGCGGTTGGGCTACCCGCCAGTGGCCCCTCCTCCCTCGATCATCTACACTACGTCTATCTACTTACTTGGAATCTACTTCTTCGGTATCTCGAGTCAACCGGGCGCCTGGTGAGTCGATGGACCGCGGCGGCACCATTGGAGGCACCGCTCGAACATCGCCAGCACGACGGCCACGGCATCGCCTGGCCACCGGCGAAGGCGACCTACGCGTTACGCGCCTGCGTCGCGCTCGCAGCCGCCGGACCCGGCGAGCGCATGAAGACCGGAGAGATCGCGCAGGTCGCGGCGGTGCCGAAAGGGTTCCTGTCGAAGATCCTCGGCGAGTTGCGCGCGGCCGACATCGTCTCGGCCCAGCGCGGCTACCGCGGCGGCTATCGGCTGACCCGACCACCCGCCGACATTCGGCTCGACGAGCTCTTGAACGCGGTCGGCACCCGCGACCCGTTCACATCGCTCTCGTGCAAGATCGAGGCACCGTTGCCGCTCATCGACGACCTTCGGAGCCGCCTGCACGCGTTGGCGGCAGAGGTACTGCACGGCGCGTCGCTGGCCGAGCTCTCGACGAAGG
>DATCCI010000154.1:0-3752 GCA_036511415.1 Acidimicrobiia bacterium | reverse complement strand
CGTGCCGTTCCGCGACCATGTCTGGCCCAAGTTCCTGCGCGAGAACGCCGAGCGCGTCTTCAAGCTCACGTGACGGCATTCGAGACCGCGCGGGAGGGCGGGGTCGTCGACACCGCAGTCGGCTTTCCCAAGTCGCGTGCCGACATGTTCGAGTTCTACGAGTTCATTAGAAAAGCAAGTCACGACTCGGCCACCAAGGAGGGTGAGCTCGAGTTCCCGGCGGGCTACATGTTCAAGAACGTGCCGAAATGGGAGTCGACCGAGATGGGCGACCCGGTCGAGATGCTCTTCCTCGAGCACCAGCGCCACGGCATCACCCAGGCGATCGTCGGCGTCGAAGACGAGATCGGTCGCCGCGCGGTTCGAGACCTTCCCGACCACTTCTTCGCGAGCATCGGCATCGACCCGAACGCCGGCATCGACGCCGTGCGCAAGATCGATCGCTACGCGAACGAGTTCGACTTGAAGACGGTTGGCGCGTTCCCCGCCGGGCTCTACCCGCAGGTCGCGCTCAACGACAAGATGTTCTACCCGATCTACGCGAAGTGCATCGAGGTCGACGTCGCGTTCTGCTCGACCGCCGGCGTTCCCGGTCCCCGGCTCCAATTCGCACCGCAGGAAGTGGCACTCATCGACGAGGTGTGCTGGTACTTCCCGGAGCTGAGATTCGTCACGCGTCACGGCTGCGAACCGTGGACGGCGCTCGCGGTGAAGCTGCTCCTGAAATGGCCGAACCTCTACTACTCGACCACCGCGTTCGCGCCGAAGTATTACCCGAAGGACATCATCGATTTCGCGAACACGCGCGGCGCCGACAAAGTGATCTTCTCGGGCTACTTCCCGGCCGGCCTCAGCTACGAGCGCATCTTCGACGAGCTCCCGGCCGTACCGCTGCGCGACCGCGTCTGGCCCAAGTTCCTGCGCGAGAACGCGCAACGAGTATTCAAGCTCCCGAAACCCCAGGAGAAGGAGCTCGCGTGACCGTCCAGGCGTTCGAGAAGGCCCGCGCCGACGTCGGCGTCATCGACACGATGATCGGCTTCCCCGCGCCCCGCGACGAGCAGGCCAAGCACTACGACTTCATCCGCAAGCAGACGCACGACTCCGACAGCCAGGAGTGGGAATTTCCCGCGCAGTACATGTTCAAAGGGGTACCCCACTACGACCGCGTCGACGATCCGGTCGAGATGCTGATGGAGAAGATGAACCAGCACGGCATCACCAAGGCCCTCACCGGGATGGCCGTCGACGGCAATGCGAAGATCGCGCTCGAGCGCTATCCCGACCGATTCGTCGCGTCGACCAACACCGATCCGAACCAGGGCATGGACGCCGTGCGCAAGCTCGACCAGGACGTGCGCGTGCACGGCGCTCGGGCCACCAACTGCTGGGGTACCGGCCTCATCCCGCAAGTACCGCTGAACGACAAGAAGATGTACCCGATCTATGCGAAGTGCATCGAGCTCGACATCCCGATCTTCGTGTACGCGGGCGTCCCCGGGCCGCGCATCCGCTTCGCTCCCCAAGAAGTTGCGCTGCTCGACGAGGTCTGCTGGTTCTTTCCCGAGCTGAAGATCGTCACGCGCCACGGCGGTGAGCCCTGGACACAGTTGATGGTGAAGCTTCTGCTCAAGTGGCCGAACCTCTACTACTCCACTTCGGCCTTCGCACCCAAGCACTACAACCGCGACATCATCGACTTCGCGAACACACGCGGAGCCGACAAGGTCATCTACGCCGGCTACTACCCGATGGGGCTCGACATCGACCGGATCTTCGCCGAGCTGCCGCACGTGCCGTTCCGCGACCACGTCTGGCCGAAGTTCCTGTACCAGAACGCCGCGCGCGTCCTGAAGCTGTAGCCGAACGCGGACAGGAGGAGCATTGGGGCCGCTCGCGGGCATCAAGGTGATCGAGCTGCCGAACATCGGGCCGGTGCAGTTCGCCGGGATGCTGCTCTCCGACCTGGGCGCCGAGGTGCTCCGCGTCGATCGGGCGACCGACGTCGCGACCGGCCGTTCCGTCGCGGGGGGAACTGCATCTCCGTACTCCGTGATCGACCGCGGCCGCCGCAGCGTCGGCATCGACCTCAAGCACCCGGGCGGCGCCGAGGTCGTGCTGCGCCTGTGCGAGCGCGCCGACGTCCTGCTCGAAGGCTTTCGTCCGGGCGTCGCCGAGCGGCTCGGCGTCGGCCCCCAGCACTGCCGGGCCCGCAACGATCGCCTTGTGTACGCCCGCATGACGGGCTGGGGGCAGAGTGGTCCGCTCGCGGCCGACGTCGGGCACGACGTCAACTACCTCTCGGTCGCGGGCGTGCTCTGGCATCTCGGTCCCGCCGGTCACGCGCCCGTGCCACCCATCAATCTGCTCGCCGACTTCGGTGGGGGTGGCTCACTCGTCGTGATGGGGATCCTCGCCGCGCTCGTCGAGCGGGGCGGATCCGGCACCGGTCAGGTGGTCGACGCGGCGATGGTCGACGGCAGCGCTCAGCTCATGAGCATCTTCTGGGGCATCGACGCGATGGGCGCCTGGGGCCCGCGCGGCACGAACCTGCTCGACGGCGGCGCCCACTTCTACAACGTGTATGAGACGGCCGATAGCGGCTACGTCTCGCTCGCCGCGTACGAGCCGAAGTTCTACGCCAACCTGCTGCGGTTGATCGGCCCGCTCGGGTTCGACGACCTCGAAGCGACGCAACAGATGGACATGACTCAGTGGCCGGCGCTGAAGGGTCGCTTGGCGGCGTTGTTCCGCACCAAGACACGCGACGAGTGGGTCGCGTTCTTCGCCGGCACCGAAGTGTGCTTCGCGCCGGTACTGCCGATGTCGGAAGCACGTACGCATCCGCACAACGTTGCCCGTGAGATGTTCGTCGACGTCGAGGGCGCGCCCCATCCCGCGCCCGCCCCGCGATTCAGCCGTACCTCGACAGCGGTGCAGGGCGCACCCGTGAAGCCCGGCGTGCACACCGACACCGCGCTCGCCGACTGGGGATTCGATCCGCTCGAGATCACACAACTGAGAGCCGCGGGCGCGATCGCGTAGCAGCGGGGCGACGTCGAGATCGAACGCGGATGCACGAGCGACCTGCGTTCAGTTCCTCATCCCGCCGACGTCCGTACCGGCCAATTCGGCTGCGGGCGATGTCGGGGCGGCGGGCCTTGCGCCGGGAGGTCGGCGGTGCGCCGCGGCGCGATCATCTGGTCGAGCGGTAACGCGAGCAGGATGCCTACCACCGCCGCGACCGACAGGCCGACGTGTAGGTGCACCGACTGGTGACCGAGATACGCGAACGCGGCGAACACGGAGGCGGGCCAGATGTACAGCCAGGTACGCCGCGTCCCGTACGCGATCGCGAGGGGCAACGGCCAGCACAGGTACTGGACACCGAATCCGGCGGTCGTGGCCAGGAACGCGAGCAGGATCGCGAGCATGAACACTCCCGGTTCGGCTCGCTGCCACAGCCAGAGAATCGTCAAGAACGCGAGTACGAAGAGGGCTGCGCCGATGCGCTGCTCACGCACCTGCAACGATCCGGTGTAGCCGACGATTTCCCGGTGCGTGACGATGCGCACGACGCCCGACCAGCCCCAGGTTCCGACGAACGAGCGGTAGCCGAGAATCAGGCGCGCGTCGTCGCCCAGTTGGGCGCGGAGGAACAGGGGTGACGTCACGTAGAACGCAACCGGCACCGCGACGATCGCCGCGACGAGGGCGGGCCAGCGGGCCGGGCGCGTCGCGCGCAACGCGGC
>DATCCI010000153.1:0-2612 GCA_036511415.1 Acidimicrobiia bacterium | reverse complement strand
GGCCCGGTTGTCGGGGAGCATGGTCGCCACGAAGGTGTCGTAACCCCGGTCGGCGGCCAGCGCCGCGAGCCGCCGGGCCAGGCCCCGGCCGACGCCCCGGTGCTGCCAGGCGTCCTCGACGGTGATGGCGATCTCGGCCTGGCGACTGGTCTCCGGGCCCGCGCCGGGTCGGGCGTCGTAGCGAGCCACGGCCACGATCTCGTCGCCGTCGAGCGCCACTAGAGCGTCCCGGCGGCAGTGGTCGACGTCGGCCAGCCGGAGCAGCGCGGCCCGAGGCGGTCGGGGGATCGGGGAGAAGAACCGGAAGTGCACGCTCGACGGAGACAGGCGCGTGAACAGACTCGCGAGCCGTTCCACGTCGCCGATCGTGATCGGGCGGACGGTCAGCTCGATGTCGTCGACTCGCATGATGTCGGCGTCGTTCGGGTGGGTGGCACTCGGGTTCATGTCGTTCATCGCGTTCCCCTTTGGACGAGGCACGTCGACTTTGCGTGCGCGTAGAGCGTGCCCGCGTCGTCGTAGACGCGCGCTTCGGTGGTGGCGATGCGGCCGCCGCCGTGCACGACCCGGCCCTCGGCGTGCACACGTCCGGTCGCCTGCGTAATCGCGCGGACGAAGTTCGTGCTCAGTTCGAGTGTCGTGAATCCCGCGTCGGCGGGCAGGGTCGACGAAACCGCGCAACCCATCGCGGTGTCGACCAACGTCGCGACGACACCACCGTGCATCGTACCCATCGGGTTCTCGTGCAACTCCTCGGCCACGACGGAGAAGACCGTGCGGCCGCGTTCGAGCTCGTCGAGCGAGAGCCCGAGCAGCGCGACTGCCGGGGGCGGCGACGCGTCACCGCGTTTGATGGCGGCGAGTCGTTCGTACCCGTCGAGTCCGCGCAGCCGGAAGCGCATGCGTCCTGGATCGGTCCACGTGATCGTGCGTGTCCGCTGTCCTTCGACGCGAGCCGCATCGGTGCGGGTTGAAATCATCGTTAGCCCTCCTTCACGCGCAGGGTCTCGACGTGTTCGACCAGATGGTCGACCACGCGATCCATGTGCTCGGGGTCGCCGTAGAGTCTCGAGAGCATGAGCGCGCCCTCGAGCGCGGCGGTGATCGTCGACGCGAGCGCATACGGATCGATGTCGTCCGCGAGGATTCCGTCGGCCTTGCCGTCCTTCACGATCCGCCCGACGAGCCGATGCCACAGCGTCATCGACTCCCGGGCCCGGTCGCGTAGCTCGGGGTTGGTGTCGTCGGCCTCGATCGCCGTGTTCATGATCGGGCAGCCGCCGGCGACCGACGGGCGGCGGGCGTTGCCGGCGAAGGCCCGGATCATGCGGGTCAGGCGGTCGATCGGGTCGGTGGCGCCGTCCTGCGAACGGGCGAGGCTCTCGGTGACCCGGGTCATCGCGTAGTCGTACGCCTCGAGCGCGAGCTGCTCCTTGGAGCCGAAGTGGTTGTAGATCCCGCCCTTTTCGAGCCCGGTCGCGCCGATCAGGTCGCGCAGCGACGCGCCGACGAAGCCCTGGCGATTGAAGACCGGGGCGGCCAGCTCGACGATGCGCTGGCGGGTGCGCTCGCCCTTCGTGCTCATGCGTTCCATGGGTGACCTTGCGTTCGTTCGGGCGCTCGTTGACCGAGAAACCGACCGGTCGGTCTTATTTTGGCGGCTTGTAGACCTTTTGTCAAGGTCGGTAGTGGTACGCCGCCCGAGGTCGAACGGTTCGCGTCCCCTGGCGCTTCTTCCCGGTACGGTCCGAAACCATGTGCGGCCGCTACGTCTCGGTGTCGTCCCCGACGATCCTCGCCGAGCGATTTCACGTGGAGGAGGTCCGCACCGGTGGCGCGACGGAGGCGAACTACAACGTCACGCCCCGGGCCGACGTGCCGGTGGTCGCCGAGAGCGGCGGCCGCCGCGTCCTCGATCTCGTCCGCTGGGGGCTGGTGCCGTCGTGGGCCAAGGACCTCTCCGTCGGCGACCGCATGATCAACGCCCGTGCCGAGCGGCTGTCGAAGAGCAATGCGTACAAGCGCCCCTTCGAGCGCCGCCGCTGCATCGTCGCAGCCGACGGCTTCTACGAGTGGCAGGTGGTCGAGGGGAAGAAGCAGAAGCAACCGTGGTTCATCCGCCGCCGCGACGGTGAGCCGCTCGCGTTCGCGGGGCTCTGGGAGATCTGGCACGACCACTCGCTCGGCGACGACGCGCCCCGCATCAGAACCTGCACGATCATCACCACGGAGCCCAACGACCTCATGCGCCCGATCCACGATCGAATGCCCGTGATCCTCCCGGAGTCCGTGTGGGACACGTGGCTCGACGCCGACAACCACGACGTGCAATCCCTCGGGCAACTGCTCGTTCCGGCGCCGTCCGAGGAGCTGGAAGGCTGGCCGATCACGACGCTCGTCAACAAACCCGCGAACAACGGCCCGGAGTTGCTCGAGCCCCCGCCGGTAGATTCCCGGTGATGGAGCATTCTGCGTACGTTCACGCCATTCGTCGCGACGGGGCCGCGCTTGCCGACGCCGCGCGCGCGGCCGGCGTCGACGCACCGGTGCCGACGTGCGGTGCGTGGACGATCGGCGACCTCTGTGCACACGTCGGCCGGCTCCATCGTTGG
>DATCCI010000152.1:0-8135 GCA_036511415.1 Acidimicrobiia bacterium | reverse complement strand
GACGACGGTATTCGCTGCGTGCGACATCATCGGGCGGCGGATTGCCTGGACTGACAGTGCGGCGAGTTCTCGCCGCCTTCGCATCCCTCGTTTGAGGTCCCTTGACGGTCTTGAGCCGCGGCGCGAGCGTGCGGTTCGCGGAGGCTGGCTCTGCGCGAGGCGGGAGTTGATGTGATGCGCGGTTCTCGAGCTCGGGCGTTCATCGGTGCGGGAGTATTGCTCTTCGCGGTGACGGCCAGGGCGATCCCGGCGGGAGCGGCTGAGCAGTCAGTCGGGCAGAAGCTGAAGGCATGCGCGCAAGGCGCGCCTTTGGACAGCTTCATCGCCCACCTGCATATCCTCGGCCTAAAGGACTTCGCGCATGTGAACATCGAGATCGGCACGTCCGGGAATGACACGTTCACCGATACGCCGGGAGTGGACCTGATGTGTGGGCTCGCCGGGAATGACTTCGTGGAGACCCTGCATGCCGGGGACGTGTTCCTCGGCAACGCTGGTAACGACAGCATCGGAACGCCGTCGTCCCAAAAGGCCATGTTCGGGGGGACGTTCATCGGCGGTGACGGCAACGACCAAGTCGATCGCCTGAGCGGCGGGACGTTCGACGGTGGTCCCGGTGACGACCAGGTGGAATTCGTCGACGGCGGTGCTGTCTTCAACGGTGGACCCGACAACGACAGCGTCGATACCGAAATCAACCGAGGCACCTTCAACGGCGGCGACGGGGACGACTTTGTCCGCATGGACGAAGGAATCTTCAACGGTGGTCCCGGCAGCGACTTCGTGTATGCCGGGATTGGTGGTGTGTTCAACGGCGGCGCGGACGGCGATTCCGTGGAGTACTTCATCGGTGGGGGCACCTTCAACGGTGGACCCGGCGCCGACAGCGTCCGCTACCTGGGATTCGACCCGGAGGACGGCTCCCCGACATTCAATGGTGGCGCCGGAAACGACACCGTCGACACCTTGTTCAGCGGAACCTTCAATGGCAACGTCGGCGACGACTCCGTCGCCATAATGAACGCCGGCACCTTCAACGGTGGGCTTGGCACCGACACGGTCGCCACCTTCAACGGCGGGACGTTCAACCAGTAGCAGAGAGAGGGACCCCCCCGAAGACGGTCCCCTTGGTTCGGGCCACATGTCGCCAAACAAAACCCGAATCGCTCTCGAGCATGCGCCCGTACGCGTCACGAGAGCGTGACATCAGACGCGGCGATGCCTCCCCGCGGCGGCAGGGGAGGCATCGCCTGTACTCGCCTTGTCTCGACCACATCGTGAAGGCGAACCAGCCGCGCAACTATCGGCCAGGTGACCAGTTGTCAACGGGTGGTCGGGACGTCATGCTCCGTAGCTGTTCACAACAGCGGATCACGCGCGGCTGTGGGGCTGCGCATGCCGCGGCGGGGCGGGAGACCGAGCATCGGCACGCGCAGCCGTTCGAGACGCTACGTGCATCGAGCGATGAGTGGAGCGCGGGGCCTACACCGACCGTGCGTGTCGCGTGGCAATGCTCCCGCTAGGCCGCGCGAGGCGCGCGCTCTTCGTTCGCCGTCGGCCGTACTTCGCCGTCAGCCCATGACGACGCGCGACAGAGTGCGAGCAGGTACAGCCCCACAACCGCGTACACGACGAGACCGAGTGCGAACCAGATCATGCGCTTCCTCCGATCCTTTTCGGGTGGTGCGACGTGTGACGAGTCAACTTGTCACGAGGCTTCGCCGACGCTTCTCCGTTTCGTCGGCTTTCATACTGCGTGACGGCAACGCAACCTGCGCGTAAATCTTGAACAAGGTTTCGTAAGCAGCTGTCCGCGATGTCGTTCAATCCCGGTCCACACCTGCCTACGCAAGGAATCGTCGCCGTGTTGGTATTGGCTCAACGCATCGGCGATGCCCCGTTCTGAGGCGAGCGCGCGGGCCGACCTCGAACGCCCAATCGCCGAGAAGGAGAAGGACTAGGTGTCCATCGCGAAACGTCCCGACGGAACATGGCGTGCCCGGTACAAGGCACCAAACGGCAAATGGCACGCGAAGCATTTCGACAAGAAAGCCGACGCCACGGCGTTTCTCGACGGAATCGCAGCCCAGGTCGTCACCAACACCTACGTCGCGCCCGAGCGCGGCCGGCTGACCGTCGGCGCATGGTGTGACAAGTGGCTGGCTGGCAAGGTGAGCCTGAAGCCGTCGACGCGCCAGACGTACACGTCAATCGTGACCCATCACGTAAAGCCGCGGTGGGAACACGTCGCTCTCGGCGACGTCGCTCACGAGGACGTCGCCGAATGGGTCGGTGAACTACTCGCGGGCGGTCTGAGCGCGTCGCGGACTCGTCAGGTACATACGGTCCTAGCGTCGGCGCTTGATACCGCAGTACGGTCACGTCGGCTTGCAGCGAACGCGGCGCGCGGGGTCGAACTCCCTCGGCTGCCTGCGAAGGATCACCGGTATCTGACGCACGCTGACGTCGTGAAGTTGGCAGACGCCTGCGGCGAGTACGGGACGCTCATCCGGTTTCTCGCGTACTCGGGGTGTCGGTTCGGCGAGGCTGCTGCGCTTCGAGCGCGCCACGTTGACGTGCTTCGAGCGCGGGTGACGATCGCCGAGTCGGTGACCGAGGTCGCGGGCATCTCGACGTTCACGACACCCAAGACCCACGCGGTGCGCACGATCTCCGTTCCGCGCTCCGTAGCGGAACTGCTCGCTCTCGAGCTGATCGTGAAGGGTCCCGATGATCTCGTTTTCGAGAGCCCGCGCGGTGGAGTGCTCCGTGAAGGGAACTGGCGCCGGGACGTTTTCAACGTGGCCGCCGAGAAAGCCGGCCTGAAAGGGCTTCGACCTCACGCCCTACGACACACCGCCGCGAGCCTCGCGATCTCGGCCGGCGCTCACGTTGTCGCGGTCGCCCGTCAACTCGGCCACGCGTCGCCCAACGTGACACTCGCCGTGTACGGGCACCTGTTCGAGAACGATCTCGACGACGTCGCCGCCCGTCTCGACGAGGCCGCCGCGAAATCTGAGGGACTAACCAGGGACTAATGGCACGTGCTCGATGTCGGCAAGGACCGCGCGGCCTGTTCTACCTGCGCTTTCGCGGTGGGCCCGGCTGGGATCGAACCAGCGACCGAGGGATTATGAGTCCCCTGCTCTGACCACTGAGCTACAGGCCCGCGAGGTGAGAGCGTACGCGGCGCCGGCGTCCGCACGCGCCAAGCACACCGCAGCGGCCCACCCCCTACGCGCTCGCGGGTTCGCTCGCGCGCGCGAGCGCGCGGCGCGCACCCAACCAGGCTTCCGGCACCCACGCGCCGGCACACAATGCGAGCCCGCCCAAGAGCGCCACCTTCGGTCCCCATCCGAGCCGGGTGGAGCCCGCGAGCTGCCGGAACGCCGCGTCGGCGACCAAGACGATCACCAGCGCGGCGAGGGCGACCATCCGCGCGCTCCGGCGGCGCGCGCCGGCGACGCCGTACACGATCCAACTCACCGCGCCCAGTGCCGGGACGAGGTACCAAAGGATGGTCAACCTTCCGGCCGACAGCGCGGGGACGTGCTTACCGAGTGCGACGAGCGCGTCGACCAGGGAGTGACCGCGCAGTCCGCTTCCCGCGCCGCGCGCGATCCACTGCAGGAATGCCGACGCGACGAGCGCCGCGCCGCCGGCAAGATAACAACCGTCGGCGAGCAACACGCGTCGGCGCGCGCCCTCAGCCATGCGGTGTACTCGTGGCCGAAGAGGTAGCGGTCGGCGGCGGGAACGCGGGACCGCTGACGCTTCCGGACGAGCTCGTCGATCCACCGCCGTTCAGGCCGATCCCCAACCCTGGAGAAACGGTCGTCTCCGAGGAACACGTCTGTCCACCGTCGATCGTGTAGGTGCAGGTAGAAGTGCCCGAGGATGAGCACTTCGTCGAGGCACCGGATGCCCCGGGGCTGGGCCCGAGGCAGACGCTGCCGGGCTGCTGCCGGGCCGAGGCCGGCGCGTCGGCGGTGTCCCAGATCGTCACCGTCACGTCATCTGTCACGGCGAATCCGTAGAACCGCTCGACCACGACGGTGTAGGTCGCGTCGGCCGGCAACGTGAGGGGCCGGCCCTCGAGCAGGCCACCGTCGTCGCCGAGCTCCGACCCGTCGGGACGGAATACCCGTACCAGTGCGCGCGGGAAGTCATCGATCGACGATGCCGACTTCGGCTTCACCGTCGGCTTCGCGGAGGCGAACCCGAGGAGGCTCTCACCCTTGTGCCCGTCGAACGTGAGCACTCGGATGCCTCGGTTCGTCGGAGTGCGCAGCACAATCGGCCGCCCCAAGGTGAGCCGACCGTCGGGCGGGATCTGATTGGGAATGTTCAACAGCACGAAGAGCGAACGCCGGTCGAGCTGCGAGATGAAGTGGTCGACGACGTCGAGCACGGTGCCGACCGGGCTCATGAACCACCTCCCGTCCCGTTCGACCACCGTGATCTGCGAGCCCTGATCGACACCGCCGGAGGTGAGGCCGGCAATCCCAAGAACGGATTCGCCGCCGCACGACACCGAAACGGTCTCGCCGGGCGCCGAGAAGCAGCCGCCGTCGAGCGACCACTTGCCCGAATCGGTCGTGCCCGACGCCTTCAGCGTGACCTTGGCGGTGCCGCCGTTCACCGCTGATGTCGTCGACATCGAATCGATGGTGAAGCCCGATGCAGAACGGTCCGACTGGGCCTGGTTGCGGTTCGCCAACGTCGTCAGAGCGTCGCGATAGTCGTAGACGGGGATCTCGCTCGGCGAAACCATCTCCATCAACTTCGACCAGTCCTCGCGCTGCAGTGCCCGCATCGAATCTTGGACCGCGGCGTCGGGCGAGTCGGCACCGAGTGACGAGATCGCGCGCTCGCCGGAACCGAAGTCGCCAGCGGGAAGGTGGTTGGATTCGCGGACGTACTCGAGGACCGTGTACGCCGCGCTCACGTACCACCGACCACCGCGGCGGACGGTGACGACGAACGTCGGAAGGTTCTGGTTCGATGCCAGCTTCGCGAGGTCGGTCTGCGAGGAGTTGTCGTGTGTGTCACGCAGAACCTTCTGCATGAGGGCCGAGAACTGCGCCTTGTGCGTACTGGCGTTGAAGCTCCCCGCGTCGACGGTGACCTTGGCGTAACCGTCGCCGAGCGATTGGGTCGAGAGATGCAAGCCGTCGATGTTGAAGTCGACACCCGCGAGCGGGGCGCTCGCGGTTTGCACGAGTTGCAACTCTCGAGCCTTGTTGGCCGCGGCGTCGAGCGTGCCGTGCAGCGAGCGCACCTCGTCGGGCGCGAGCACGTCGGCCGCGGCGAGCGGGTCTTCGTGCGATACCGCATCAGCCAGGCGGCGGACGGCGCCCGCCGCCGATCCGGCACCGCCGCTGCCGACGACGGCGCTGACCGCGAACGCGCCGACCAGTACCAGCGCGGCGACGCCCGCGGCCGCGATCATCGAACCGAGCGGCCGCCGTCGTGGCCCGATCGGTTCGGGCGTCACGAACGGAATCGTGTCGAGGTCGTCACCGCGTACATCGCGCTCGACGGACTCGCGCTCGGCCGACTCGGCTGCGGCGGCGAACACCTCGTCGAAGCCACGAGGCGAGCCCCTCCGGGCGAGCCCGTTCAGCTCATCGTGCATGTCACTCACCGTTCGCCTCCATCGTCAGCTCGGCGCGGAGCCGTCGCCGAGCTCGCATCAGCGCGACGCGCGCGCTGGCATTCGACATGCCGATCACGTCGGCCGCGTCGGCGATGGGTTGGCCCTCGATCTCCACCAGGTACAACAACGCGCGGACTCGCGGCTGGACACGCATGAGGTCCTCGAGATCGCTCGGATAGGCGTCGGCCGGGCTCGGCGGTGCTCCGATCCGACGCAACACGTTGTCGGTGCGGGTGAACCGGCGGCGCTCGTCCGTCGCGAGGTTCACGATCGTCCGGCGGAGATAGGGCCCGAGCTCCCGGATGTCACTGGAATGCCTCGACAGAACCTTGGCGAACGCGTTCTGCACCAAGTCGTCGGGATCGACGTCGAGGCGGCCGACGACCGCGGCGAACCTCCGCAGCGGCTCGTACAGCTCCCGCAGGCGCTCGATCCCGTCGGGACCCCACCGCTCTTCCAGCCCCACCCGGACCCCACTCCCGCCTGTGCCGACCCGTTCCCGCCCTGACATCACACCAGATGCCATCACACCAGATGGACGTCCGGCTCCGACCGGATGTAACAGATCGAGGGGAAAAGAGCGGCTCCGGGGGAGAGGCTCGAACTCTCAACCTACGGATTAACAGTCCGCCGCTCTGCCAATTGAGCTACCCCGGAATGGCGCTTGAGGATAGCAGCGCCTCGACGACCCCTAGGACTCCTCGAGATAGTCGCGCAGGCGTTGCGAGCGCGTGGGGTGACGCAACTTCGCGAGCGTCTTCGACTCGATCTGTCGGATGCGCTCGCGCGTGACGCCGAATTCCTTCCCGACCTCTTCGAGCGTGCGGATCTGACCGTCGTCGAGGCCGAAACGCAACCGAACGACGGCGCGCTCGCGATCGTTCAATTCCTGCAGCGCCTCCTCGATCGCCTCACTGAGCAACGCGCGCGCCGCCGCAGTGGCCGGCGCGATCACGTTGGGATCTTCGACGAAGTCGCCGAGGAGGCTGTCGTCCTCCTCCCCCACCGGTGTCTCGAGCGAGACCGGCTCCTGCGCGATGCGCTGGATCTCGCGCACCTTGTCGGATGTCATCTCGACTTTGGTCGCGATCTCCTCGACGGTCGGTTCGCGCCCGAGCTCCTGCAGCATCTGCCGCGAGATGCGCAACACCTTGTTCATCGTCTCGACCATGTGCACGGGGATGCGGATCGTGCGCGCCTGGTCGGCGATCGCGCGCGTGATCGCCTGACGGATCCACCACGTCGCGTACGTCGAGAACTTGAAGCCCTTCGTGTAGTCGAACTTCTCGACCGCGCGGATCAGACCGAGGTTGCCCTCCTGGATGAGGTCGAGCAGCGCCATCCCGCGACCGACGTAGCGCTTCGCGATCGACACGACGAGCCGCAAGTTCGCTTCGGTCAACTGCCGCCGCGCCAGCTCTCCGTCGCGCTTGACCGCGTGCAGGCTCGACCGCTGGTTCTCGCTGATGTCGACCGGATCGCCGTCGTTGTCGACGCCGAGCTTCTCGCGGGCCAGGAGCCCGGCCTCGATTCGCTTGGCGAGCGTGACTTCCTGCTCGGCGGTGAGGAGCGGCACCTTGCCGATCTCCTTGAGGTACATCCGAACGGGGTCGAAGCTCGCGCTCTCGGTGTGGGTCGGACGCGCCGCGGCCCGGACCGCGGCAAGCTCCGGATCGGGTTCGTCGTACGGCGCGCGACGCGATCCTGCACCCGGACGCGGCGCCGCACTCGGTCGATGCTCGGTGCGGCGGGGCGTGGGGACGGGCGCCGCGGGCGCGCCATGCGTGCCCCGGCGTTCGTCTTCGAGCTTGAGCTCCTCCGCGATCTCGTCGAGCACTTTGATCCCGCGCGACTCGAACATGTCCCAGAGATTGCGCAGTTCGTCGGCGTCGGGTTCGAGATCGGGAAAAGCGGCGAAGATCTCGCCGGTGGTGATGAAACCGCGCTCGCGCACTTGCGCGAGCACGTCGTCGACGGCCGACGACGACTCTTCCGACGACGACGCTCCCGACGACGATGCTTCCGGCGCCGACGCCGCGGCAGGTGTAGGTGCCGGCCCGTCGACGGACCCGGCGATCTCAGGCTCCGGCGTCTGCGTCATCGGTGATCCACGTTACCAACTGCTCGGCCACGGCCTCGGCCGCTTCCCAATGCCCGGCTTCACGCGCGATCGCGAGCGTGTCGAGCTTCGTTTTGAACTCTGACGTGCGCGGGTCATCACGCCTCAGCATCGACGTGAGCAGACGCTGACTTGATGCCTCGACCAGATAGACCACTACGTGCGTCGCGAGCTCCTCCGACGGACCGTGGTCGTCGAGATCTTCGACCGCGAGCCGCTGCAACAGGGCCGCGACCTCGGGTGATGAGCGTTCGAGGCATTCGTGCCACGGCAATTCGGTGAGCCCCGCGAACGCGGTCCGCGCGAGCGGATCGGCGAACAGGGCCACATCGAGTCGGCCGCTCATCAATTCCGGGG
>DATCCI010000151.1:0-6471 GCA_036511415.1 Acidimicrobiia bacterium | reverse complement strand
CACCCACGCGCGCCAGCTCGACTCCGGCAGCCACGGGCAGTAGAGCTGGTGATGTCGCGCGGCCGAGCCGAAGTCCCAGAGGATCGGGTCGTCGTCGCGGAACACGAGCGCGAAGCGGATGTTCTTGTCGCGCTCCCAGGTTCCGATGGCCGTGCTCGTCACGTAGCGCAGGTTGTTCGGGTCGAATAGCAGCAGCGCGCCCAGCTCCGACTGCGCCAGTTCCGCCTTGGCGCGCGCGAGCCGGTGTGCGCGAAGCCGTCCGAAGTCGATCCGCTGCTCCCAGTCGACCGCCATCGATGCTCCGCGCGAGGCGATGTTCGTGTTTCCGGTCACACCGGTCACCTTTCCGTTGTCGAATTGTCGATCAGCGGAGGAGCCATCCGCCGTCGACGTCGAGATTGACACCGTTCATGCCACCGTTCTCGAGCAGGAAGACCGATGCGTTCACAACCTCGTCCATCGTCACGGTTCTGCCGATGGGGGTGCGGGCAATGGTTGCTTCGAGGGCCTGCTGCTTGTCCACCCAGTAGGGGCTGTCGCCGACGATTCCGGGATGGATCCCGTTGACGCGGATCGGCGCGAGCTCGACTGCGAGCGTGTGCACGAGCCCGGTGACGCCGCCGTTCACGGTCGTGACCGTCGTGGATCCCGGATACGGGCGGCGCAGTGCGAGCCCCCCGTAGAGCAGGATCGACGCGTTCGGCGTGAGTCGCTCCAACAGGGAGTGAACGACCTCCGTGTATCCGACCAGCTTCAGTGTCACCAGCCGGATCGCGCGTGCCACGTCATAGTCCTTGACGGAGTTCTCGTCCCGGTCGACTGCGCCGACCCCGCCGAGGCAGACGGAGATGTCCTCGGGCGAAGACAGATCGACCGCACAGGCGCTCACCGTGCCGGGACCCGCGACGGACGCCGCCACGGCGGACGTTCGTTCCAGGTCGCGGCCTGAGATCACGACCCGGCGGCCGTTCGACGCATACACCTCGGCGAGTCTGCGGCAGATACCCGAGGTGCCGCCGATGATGACAACAGCACCCTCCTCCATCGCTGCCACGATAGAGGTCTTGTGCAGTGTGAGTCAACTATTGCTCTGAGCGAGCGAGACGCTCGATCCTTTTAGCCAAACGGCTTTGGCGCGACTGCGCCGTTGCCTAGCGCTTGTCTAGGTGGTAAGAGTTACCCGCTCAGTTCAGCTGTGCTGGACTAATTGAAGGCAGAAGGGAGAGATGTGCCCAAGCGCGTGCTGCTCCGAGGCGGTCATGTCCTGAGCATGGATCCGCAGATCGGCGACATCTACGGCGGCGACGTCTTGCTCGAAGACGATCGGATCGCAGCCGTCGCACCTTCGGTCGAGGCCGGCGACGCAGAGGTCATCGATACGACGAACTGCGTCGTCATGCCGGGCTTCATCGACTCGCACCGTCATACGTGGGAGACGGTCATCAGAGGCGTCGCCCCCGACGTGAGTCTTGCGGGCTACTTCGACATCGTGCTCGACCAGCTCGCCCCCGCGTACCGTCCCCAGGATGTGTACGCCGGCAACTATCTCGGCTCGTTGGAAGCCCTCGACGCCGGCATCACCACGGTGCTGGACTGGTCGCACATCAACAACACACCTGAGCACGCCGACGAGGCGATCCGCGGACTGCGGGACGCGAACCTCCGTTCCGTCTACTGCTACGGCAACCCGAACACCTCGCTGGCCGACTGGTGGTACACGAGCACGCTCGAGGCGCCCGAGGACATCCGCCGCGTCAGGGAGCAGTACTTCTCGAGCGACGACGGCCTGATCACGCTTGCGATGGGCACGCGAGGGCCGGGGTTCTGCACGCCCGAGGTCGTCAGGCACGACTGGGCGCTCGCGCGTGACGTCGGCGCGCCGATCAGCGTGCACGTCGGAATGGGCCCGTATGCAGGACGTTTCTCGATGGTCAAACAGCTTCACGAGCTGAACCTGCTCGGTTCGGACACCACCTACATCCACTGCAACTACCTGTCCGACGAGGAGTTCCAGCTGATCGCGGACACGGGCGGGAAGGTGTCCATCTCGCCGATGGTCGAGATGACGATGGGGCACGGAACGCCGCCGACGGCGAGGGCTCTCCAGCACGGGTTGCGGCCGAGCCTCAGCATCGACGTCGTAACGACCGTTCCGGGCGACATGTTCACGCAGATGCGCTTCCTCTGGGCGCAGGCTCGGCTCGGCGCGCACGAGGCCGCGTTCGCGGCCGAAATCGATGTGACCGGGCTGCTCTCGAGTCGTGACGTGCTCGAGTTCGCGACGATCGAGGGTGCGCGCGTCTGCGGGCTCGAAGACCGGACAGGCTCGCTCACGCCGGGGAAGCAGGCGGACGTCGTGGTCATCCGCTGCGATGACACGAACACCTACCCCGTCATCGACCCCGTGTCGACGGTGGTGCTCCAGGCCGACACCCGCAACATCGACACCGTCTTCGTCGCCGGTCGTCTCGTCAAGCGTGACGGCAAACTCGTCGGGGCGGATCTCAGGCGCGCCCGCGACCTCGCCGAGACGTCGCTCGACCATCTCCTCCAGCACACCGAAATCCAGCCGAACTGGGTCCAGAGCGCCCCCAAGGCGCACGCGCACTGAGGCCGGTGGGACAGCACGCTCCGGGCGCCCGGCGCCCGGAGCGTGCAGTGTCAATAACCAAGTCTTGACTCTTACGTTAAGTCTCCCTACACTCGCGCGCACCGTGGGTAACCCGGTGAGCATTCCAAGACACACTGATGGAATGGCGATTCCGGGCGTTCTTTCGTTGTCGCGACCGCCGAGAGCACAGCGACCGTCGGCTCGACTGTGAAGGAGCGATGTTCGCGGCCCCCCGATCCCCAAAGGAGAGTGACGCGTAGTGAACGGCAACTCTGCTGCTTTGCGCAGGCGCATTGCGGTTGTGGCGGTCATGGTGGGCGCGCTCGTGAGCGTGGCTGTCTGGTCCGGCGCGGCCGCCGGGGCTTCCGCTCGCTCGACGGCGAAGCCGGTACGGATCGCATATCTGTCGTTCGCCGTGGCCAACAGCTACGACGCGCCGATGCTCGCCGCTGCGAAGGCAGCCGCGGCAAAGGGCGGAGCAAAGATCACGGTGTTCGACGCGAACAACGATCCGAAGGCTCAGTTCTCACAGCTCCAGACGGCGGCGACGTCGAAGCAGTACGACGCGATCATCGTCCAGCCGATCTTCGGCACCGGATTGATCAGCGTCGTGAAGCAGGCGATCAAGAACAAGATCAAGGTCGTCAACATGGACCAGGAGCTCGGCGCGAACCTCGGGACGGCCAAGCCGCAGGTCCCCGGCCTTTCCGGCAACGTCGTCTTCGTACCGACGCTGATCGGACAGCATCTCGGCCAGCTCGTCGTAGAGGCGTGCGCGTCCAAGAGCTCGTGCAACGTCGGCTACCTGTTCGACATCAAGGCCTCGGCGCTCGACGTCGCCATCCGCGGCGGCTTCGACAAGGCCGTCGCCGGCCACGGCAACATCAAGGTCGTCGCCGAGGGCGAGAGCTTCTTCACTCCGGCCACCGGGCTCAAGGCTGTGCAGACGATGCTGACGGCGAACGCCGCCATCAACCTCGTCGCGGGCTCGGACCAGGGCATCGAAGGCGCTGTTCAGGTCGTCGACAAGTCGAAGGTCACGCTGGTCGGCTACGGCGGTAGCGCCGCGGGCCTCAAGGGCGTGGCCGACGGAAGCTGGTACGGCACGGTCATGCAGCTTCCGGCGAGCGAGGGTCGCATCGCGGTCCAGTGCGCGATCAAGGCCGTGAAGACCGGCAAGGGCTGCGGCGGCATCGATCCCGTGGACGCCGTGCCGGACGCGGGCGTCGTGACCAAGGCCAACGTCGCGAAGTTCAAGGGAGAGTGGCCGGGCTAGAACATGCCCGACGCTGCACCCGAAAGACCGAACGTTGTCGAGCTCCAGGGCGTCTCCAAGCACTTCGGAGGCGTCCTGGCGCTCGACGCGGTCTCGCTCGTGGTCGAGCGAGGCACCGTGCACGCACTGATCGGCGAGAACGGCGCCGGCAAGTCGACGCTCGGCAAGATCGTCGCAGGCGTCCACGCCGCCGATGCGGGGCACATGCTCATCGACGGCGAGCCGGTCTCGTTCCGATCGCCGAAGGAGGCGCTCGACCACGGCGTGGCCGTCATCGCGCAGGAGCCGTCCGTCGTGCCGATGCTGACGGTCGCCGAGAACGTCCTGCTCGGCTCGGAGCCGAGAGGGGGCGGGTTCGTGCGGCGGCGCGTACTGAGCCGCCGGTACGAGCAACTCGCAGAGGAGGCCGGGTTCCACCTTCGCGGCACGACCCCTGCCGGCCGGCTCCGCACGGCCGAGCAGCAGCAGGTCGAGATCCTCCGCGCCCTCGCCCGCGATGCCCGGGTGGTCGTCATGGACGAACCGTCCGCTGCGTTGAGCGGCCCCGACACGGCGAGGCTGCACGAGATCGTTCGCGCGCTCGCCGCTGCGGGAAAGACGATCATCCTCATCTCCCATTTCCTCCGTGAGGTGCTCGAGCTCTCGAACACGGTCACAGTCCTCCGCGACGGCCGTGTCGTGGAGACGACGCCGACGGCGACCGCGACGGAGCAGTCGCTCGTCGAGGCGATGTTGGGACGACCGCTGACGGCGGCGTTCCCGTCCAAGAGTCTCCCGCCGGAAGGCGCGCCCGTGGTGCTTTCCGCCCGCGGCATCGTGGCGCGTGGCGTGGTCGATGTCTCGCTCGAGGTGCGCAGCGGCGAGATCGTCGGCCTCGCCGGTCTGGTCGGTGCGGGACGGACGGAGCTCGCCCGGGCGATCTTCGGTGCGGACGCGCTGCGGGCGGGGGAGGTCGTGCTGGGGGATTCCGACAGCCTGCGCGGCGGCCCGCGGCAGAGCCTCAGCTCGGGCCTCGCGATGATTCCCGAGTCGCGGAAGGACGCAGGGCTCATCTTCACGCGCTCCGTGCGCGAGAACGTGACGCTCGCGCGGCTGCGCAGCCTGAGCCGCATGTCGATCGTGCGGCGCGGCGCGGAGCGTCAGGCGGCGACGAGCATTCTCGACCGTTGTGACGTTCGCGGTGCACATCCGTCGGCGCGCGTCGGCGCACTTTCGGGCGGCAACCAGCAGAAGGTGCTCTTCGCACGCATGCTGCTGTGCGAGCCCCGCCTGTTGATCGCCGACGAGCCCACCCGCGGCGTCGACGTCGGCGCGAAGCGCGCCATCTACGACATCCTCGTGTCCCTCGCCGAGTCGGGAATGGGGATCCTCCTGATCTCGTCCGAGCTCGAGGAGATTCTCGGCCTCGCCCACCGCGTCGCGGTGATGCGACGCGGCCGGATCGTCGCCGAGCTGTCGGGCGACGAGATGACCGAAGCGGCGATCCTCGCCGCGGCGTTCTCGGAGCCGGCCGGAGTCGAGGCCGCGTGAGCGCGATCGGCGAACGGCTCGGAGCCTCCGGGCGATTCGACGTCGCGCGGGCACGCGCGCTCGGCATCCTCATCCCGTTCGTCGTGCTCTTCATCACGCTGTCGGTGACGAGCGGCCCCTTCCTCACGAAGGTCAACCTGCTCAACATCCTCGACCAGCAGTCGGCGACGCTGATCATCGCCGCGGCAGGGACGCTCGTCCTCGTCGCGGGCGGCATCGACCTCTCCGTCGGGGCGGTGTACTCGCTGGCCGCCGTCACCGCGGCGGAGGTTGCACAGCACCACAATGCGTGGCTTGCGATCTTCCTCGGCGTCGCCGCCGGAGGGCTCGTCGGCCTCGTGAACGGCCTCGTCACGACGGTGCTGCGGATCAACTCGCTGATCGCCACGCTCGCGATGTCGTTCGTGATCGCCGGCGCGGCCAGCCGGATTACGAAGGGGAACCTGCTCGTGCTCTTCGACAATCATTCCTTCGGCGAGCTCGCGCGAACCGAGTTCGTCACCGTGAAGACCTCGATCTGGCTGATGGTCGGGGCGGTGATCGTGCTCGCGATCGTGCTCGCGCGCACGACAGCCGGTCGCTACATGTACGCCGCCGGCGGGAATGCGGAGGCTGCGCGCCTGGCGGGCGTCCGGGTCGACGGAGTTCGGATCCTTACGTTCGTCCTCAGCGGCCTCGCGGCCGGTGTGGCAGGCGTGATCGACGCATCGCGCGTTCTGAGTGCGTCGGCGTCCGCCGAAAGTACGACGCTCGCCTTCACCGTCCTCGCCGGGATCGTCGTCGGCGGGACGAGCATTCTCGGCGGCGATGGGGCTGTCTGGCGCAGCGTGGTCGGCGTCCTGTTCATCGCGCTGATCGGCAATGGCTACATCCTGCTCGGGCTCGACCCGCTCTACGAGCAGATCACGATGGGCGTGATCCTCCTCGCCGCAGTCGGGCTCGACGCGTGGACGAGGCGCACCGCCTGACCCTCCCGGATCGAGGGATCGATGTTCTAGTGTCCGGCCATGCGCGTGTTGGTCGTAGGTGCGGCGGGCATGCTCGGTCGCAAGCT
>DATCCI010000150.1:0-2065 GCA_036511415.1 Acidimicrobiia bacterium | reverse complement strand
ACCGACCGTCGACTGCTCCCAGTCGACGACCGCGACGAGCTCGACGGGCAGGCGCGGCGCGAACATCACGTTGTCGAGTTTGTAATCGCCGTGGATCACCGCGGGCGGTTGCATCGGCGGCGTGTGCGCCTGCAGCCACCTGCCGGCCCCGTCGACGTCGGGTAACGGGCGGGTCGCGTAGCCTTCGAGCTGGCCGAGCCAGCGAGGAACCTGGCGCTCGAGATACCCGGCGGGCCGGCCGAAATCGGCGAGACCGCCCGACTCCCAGTCGAACGCGTGGATGCCCGCGAGCGCGTCGACCAGCGCGTCCGCGCAGGCGCGCGGCGCGCGTTCGTCGCCGGCGAAGGGCGCAGGCAGATGCTCGCGCACCACGACTCCGTCGACCGGGGCCATGAGGTAGAACGGCACGCCCAACACGTCGCGATCGATGCAACATGCGATTGGCTCGGGTACCGGCACCGCCGCGTGGCCGAAGAAGGCGCTCAGCAAGCGGAACTCGCGCGCCATGTCGTGCGCGGTCGGCGACAGCGGCGTGCGCGGTGGGCGCCGCAACACGAAGGCGCGCCCGCCGCGCGTCACGCGGAACACCTCGTTCGAGTGACCGGTCGTGATGCGGTCGACGCCGATCGGCGCGCCGGTCGCGAGCCCCCGGGTGTCCATCCACGCCGCAAGGCGATCGGGGTCGACGAGCGGCTCCACGAATCGAGTCTTGCATTCATCCGATTCCCGGGTCGGCTCCGAAGTACCGACAACATTCGACAACAGCTGACGCAGCCAACCGCAACCGGAAGCGCGGCGGCCGTCGACCACCGAAGAAGGAGACATCCATGTCGCTCGTCCGTCTACTCCCTGCGTGGTTCCACGCCATCGCCGACTACGCAGTCGGCGCCGGGCTCATCGTCATCGCCCTCGCCGTCGGCGGGAGCGGCAAGGCCGTCGCCGCCGGTGTGGTTATCGGTGCAACGGTGCTCGTCGTGAGCATGCTCACGCGCTACCCGCTCGGCGTCGCCAAGGTGTTGCCGTTCACCGTGCACTCGGCCGGCGACTACCTCGCCGCCGCGTTGCTGCTCGTTTCGCCGTTCGCCCTGAACTTCCACAGCAGCGACACCGGGCTGACCGCCGTCTACATCGTCGCCGGCATCGCGGTGCTGGCCGTGAGCCTCGTCACGAACTACCAGTACAGCGACAAGCGCGAGTGGAGCGGAAGAGTTCCCGCGACCGCGTGATCACGAACACTCGACCGATGGTGCCCGGCCCGCCGACGGCCGGGCACCGTCGCGCGCGGGGCCATCTCGCCGGGGATCACGTATAGCGGGTGATGTAACCCCGCCGGCGAAACGTCCGGAGCATCGCGACCAAGAACCACATCGCGAGGCCGAGCATCGCGAGCGACCCCGCGGCGGCGATCGTGAGCTGCGGCCAGTCGCTTCCGCGGTGATCGACGAGCGATCGCAACGCCGTGAACGCGTGCGTGGTCGGCAACGCGAGCGCGAGCGGCTGCATCAGGGCCGGCAACGCCTTCGTCGGGTAGAAGACGCCCGAGAGCGGCAGCAACACGAACATGACACCCCATGCCAGCGCCTCCGCGCCGGTGCCGAAGCGCAGCACGAGTCCCATGACGAACAGCGAGATCGCCCAACCGACGACCAAGAGCACTGCAACGATCGGGACGAGGCCGAACCCGAGCGACCACGTACGGAACGAGAAGAAGGCCAGCGCGCCGAGCACCATGACGCCGACGCCGATCAGGAGCTTCACCATGCCGAACAACGCGACTCCCCCGAGGTATTCGACCTCGCGCAACGGCGTGACCATGAGGTTCAAGAGGTTGCGGGTCCACGTCTCTTCGAGCAGGCCCGTGCTCATCGCGATCTGCGACTGGTAGATCACGTGCCACAGCACGATCCCGGCGAGCAGGTAGCCCGACGCCTTCGCCGCCGGGGTCGAGCCCGACGTCCCGACGAAGGCGGCAAGCGAGCCGAACAGCAACACGTCGACGAGCGGCCACAACGAGACGTCGAACAACCGGTGCGGGCTGCGCATGAGCACGTAGGCGTGCCGCCGC
>DATCCI010000149.1:0-4041 GCA_036511415.1 Acidimicrobiia bacterium | reverse complement strand
TTCAGGCTGTCGGCACCGCGAGCCATGATCCGCTTGCCGGTCGCCGACGACCCGGTGAAGCTGATCATGTCGACGCGCGCATCTCCGCTGAGCACCTCGCCGACTTCGGCCTTGTCGCCGGCGGCGACGATGTTGAGCACGCCGGGCGGCAGGTCGGTCTGCTCGGCTGCGATCCGTCCGATGAACGTCGCGCTCCACGGCGTGTCCGGCGCCGGCTTGAGCACCACGGTGTTACCGGCCGCGAGGGCCGGGCCGAGCTTGGAAAGGTTGAGCATGAAGGGGAAGTTCCATGGGGTGATCGCGCCGACGACGCCGACGGGCTCCTTGACCACTCGACGCGCGCTGCGCATCCCCATGAACTCGTTGACCGGAAGGTCTTGCTCCCACTCGTACGAGTCGATCAAGTCGATGTCCCATTGCAGATCGTCGATGCAGGAATCGAGTTGGATGGCGTAGGTCAGCACGATCGGCGTGCCGACTTCGGCAACGATCTGAGGCCGGAGCGCCTCCCGCTCCCGATCGAGCGCGTCCTTGAATTGCTGGAGGCATCGCCGACGGAGCGAGCGGTTAGTCGACCAGTCCGTCTCGTCGAATGCCCGCCGAGCGGCGCCGATCGCCCGATCCATGTCCGCGGCGCCGGCATCGGCGACCTGACCGATGACCGCTTCGGTTGCCGGGTTGACGTTCGCGAACGTCGCGCCCGATGCGGCGTCCGCGAGCTTCCCGTCGATGAGCAGGCGTGATTCGGCGTCGAAGGCGGCCATTTGTCCCTCTCCTTGGAACCGGGTCGATGCCCGATCGGACGGGACGATACCGCTACTCTCGCCGCGTGCGGATCGCCGCGCTCGACCTCGGCACCAACTCGTTCCATCTCCTCATCGCCGAGGTCCGACCCGGTGGTCAGTTCGAGGCGTTGGCACGCGAGAAGGCGATGATCCGCCTCGGCGACGTCGTGGCCCGCAAGGGTCGGGTGACGAGCGCGGCAGCCGATGTCGCCATTCAGACCGTCCGACGGTTCAAGCTGCTCGCAGACGCCGCAGACGTCAGCGAGGTCCACGCCTGCGCGACGAGCGCGATCCGTCAAGCCGCCAACGGCGCCAGCATCGTGGACCGGATCGAAGCCGAGACCGGCGTCGCGGTCGAGGTCATCAGCGGTCGGCGCGAAGCCGAGCTCATCTTCGGCGCGATCCGAGCCAGTGTCCTCCTCGACCCCGCGCCCGCGCTGTGTTTCGATCTCGGTGGCGGCAGCCTCGAGGTCATGGTCGGCGATTCCGCCAGCCTGCGCTGGGCGACGAGCGAGAACCTCGGCGTGGGTCGACTCACTGCGGAGTTCGTGCACAGCGATCCCATCTCGAAGGAGGATCGGCGCAGCTTGGAGCACCATCTGGCGAGCGTGCTCAGTCCGGTCGCCGACGCGGTGAGGCCACTCGCACCCCGCCTCGTGGTTGGCAGCAGCGGAACGTTGCTCGACATCGCCCACATGGTCGCAGCCCGACGGTCGGCGGACGTCCCGGTCTCGCTCAACCAGCTCAGCTTCACCCGCGACGAGTTTCTCGCCTTGCACAAGCAGATCATCGCCTCGAAGGCGAGTGACCGGCTGCGGATGGAAGGCCTCGAGTCCCGACGGGTGGATCTCATCCCGGCCGGTTCGATCCTGCTCGCGGCCGCGATGGACCTGTTCGGGTTCGACGAGATGACGGTCAGCGAATGGGCCCTCCGAGAGGGGATCGTCCTCGACGTCATTGGACGTCATGACCCAGCCGACTGGTCCGATGATCCGCGAGCTATCCGCCGAGCCTCGGTCGAGGGCTTCGCCCGCCGCTGCACCTGGTCCGAGCCACACGCCCGTCAGGTGGCCCTTCTGGCGCTCGAGCTCTTCGACCAGACCCGCGAGCTGCACAGGCTCGGCGCGAACGAACGGGAGCTGCTCGAGTACGCGGCGCTACTTCACGACATCGGGGAGCATGTCTCGACGACCGGTCACCACAAGCACGGGGCGTACCTGATCCGGCACGCGCAGCTGCGGGGGTTCGCACCCGAGGAGGTGCAGCTCCTCGCGGGCCTCGCTCGCTGGCATCGTCGAGGGGAGCCGAAACTCGGCGACGACTTCGGCCTGGTCGACCGCGACCAGCTTCGAGTCTTGGCCGCGATCCTCCGTTTGGCCGACGGGCTCGATCGCAGCCGAAGCAACGCCGTGGATCATGTCGATGTCAGCGTCGGACCATCGCTGGTGATGATCCGACTCCGCTCCAGCCGTGACACCGAACTCGAGCTTTGGGGAGCGCGACGCAAACGTGACCTGTTCGAGAAGCTGTTCGAACGCGATGTCGAAATCACGACCCATCCCGCCGGCTCTGCGCTCGAGCCGTCGGTCAGTGCTCCTCAGGAGGGGCCGGTCGCCGTCTGATCGATGATCCGGGCGGTCGTCTCGACGAGTGCCTCGTGCGTGACACCAAGGTCCTCGATTTCACGATGGAAGGCCGCGACGCGCTCGGTCATCGACACCATGGCCGACGCGGCGGCGATCGCCGACATTTGCGCGTCGACGCGTCCGGCACGCTGCGCTTCAGTGATCTTGGCCGCGAGGGCTTCGGTGATCGGGCGCAGGGAGGCGTTCCGTACGGCGCGGAAGCGCTGGTCGCCTTCTTGGGCTGCAAGGTTGCGGGTGCGAAGCACGGCGCGATGCTCACCCCACGAGTCGACGAACGCCTCGACCATGCGCCGCGATGACGCGTCGCTCCAGGGCTCGTCGAGTCCGGCGATGACGGCCCCGAGGTCTTCGGCGGCTTCTTCGGCGAGGACCAAGACCGCGTCCTCGACGGCTCGGAAGTACTGGTAGAACGTCGCCGGGGACGTTCCGGCGGCGCGGGCGATGTCCACGACGCGCAGGTCCCGCAAACCGCGCGTCTCGAGCAGTTCGCCGGTCGCGTCGAGCAGCCGACGGCGGGTGCGCGCGCCACGGCGACCGAGAGCCCGCCCGTCGAGGGCCACCGACGGTGACATCACAATCGCCTGACGGTCATCCGAGGGCTCCGGCATCGCGCAGCGCGTCGCTGCGGGTCCGCTCGTAGCCCAGAACGTCGGTGAGGATCTCGTCGGTGTGCTCGCCGACGGTCGGGGCCCGGGTCGGGATCGGGAGCTGTTCGCCGGCGATCTTGACCGGGAGGGGCATCTCGTCCGCACCGAGCCGCGCCGCGGGAATCCACGGGAACCGGTCTTGGAACTGCGGATCGTCGGCGATGGTCTTCGACGTGTTGACGGGGGCAATTGGGGTGTTGATCTCGTTCCCGAAGGCGAGCCAGTCCGCCGAGGTTCGGGTCCGGAAGATGTCACGAAGCTCGGCTTGGAGCTCACGATTGTTCCGCGCGTGGTCGGCGTACTCCTCGCCGGGCCAGCGCTCGAAGAGCTCAGGTCGGCCGACTCCTTCGCAGAAGTTCTTCCAGAACGCCCGCTCGGAGGCCATGAAAAGGATGTGTCCGTCGGCCGATTCGTACATCTGGTACCGCACGCCCTCCCGCATCCCGGCGGTCCCGGGTGCTCGCCGCTCGTAGTGGTCGCTGGCGTTGCCGGTGACCTCGGACTGCGGCCGCTCGTAGGCCCGCCACGTCTCGATGCGGTACCAGTCCATGTAGGCGGCGGCGTCGGACTGGGCGAGCTCCATGGCGGTTCCGTGCCCGGTCGCGCGGGCCCGGGTGACGCCTGCGAGGAGCGCGAGCGCGCCGAGGAGCGGCCCGGCGTGAATACCCATCGACGGATGCGCCGGGAGATAGCAGAACCCGTCGTCGTCGTACGCCGCGGGCACGAGACCGGCCCAAGTGTCAAAGGCGATGCCGTGCGCGGGCAGATCCCGATACGGGCCGGTTGCGCCGTAACCCGAGATGGAGCAGAACACGATCTTCGGGTTCACCTCGCGGAGCCGATCGAAGCCGAGACCGCGCTTGGCGAGAGCTCCGGGACGCATCGCCTCGACGACGGCATCGGCGTTGCGGACCAGGTCGAGATACACGTCGATGCCCTCCGGCCGCCGGAGGTCGAGGGTGA
>DATCCI010000148.1:0-4897 GCA_036511415.1 Acidimicrobiia bacterium | reverse complement strand
AGAAGAGCGCGAAGAAGAGCGCGAAGAAGAGCGCGAAGAAGAGCTAGTGGTCTGTCTTACAAATCGCGCGGTGGGTTCGTGGACTACCCCGCGCGGGCCGCTGCACGCCTGATCGCTGCGAGACCCACCACACCAAATCCGCGATGAACCACTAGCGAGTACGAAGAACCCGAACGTCCAGGGCGCGAAATCCAGCGGACGGTCCGGCTATGTGAACCGCTGCGAAGCCACACGATCCCACGCGAGGCTGTTCTACCTCCTGGGGGTCAAGAGGTCGCGGGTTCGAATTCCGCCAGCCCGACTCGTAAGGCCTGGTCAGAGGGATTGTTTGTCAGTCTCGGATTGTGCGCCTAAGTCGCTACCTAAGAATTGAAACGCCGGCGCCGCACGTGCCGTGGTGTCGGCGGCGCTCGTTCGCATCGAATGGTTCCCATACCCAGGAATAGCGCGGAGCGACGGCCGAACGCGACAAAGAAGTTCGGGGATGGGCAACTTTCTTCTCGCCTTGTCGCATAGCAGGCGATATGGGACCCGCCCGCGGCGGTGTTCGGGGACGCGCGTTCTGGCGAGCGAAGCCTTACCGCCGACCTGGCGAAGGCGCGTGCTCGCCGCCACAGGCGTCGGCCACCGGCCGCGGGGTAAAGGCGGCCACACGAACTTCGACTCCCGCAGCGTCCGGTCGCTGAACAGGATCCAATCGTTCACATTGTGCGCAACGGCGTTACCTGGTCGGCGTCATCGACACGAGAACGAAGCTCCCTTTCTCGTCGTAGGTCACCCCGCCGATCGGCGAACCGCTGTGCACCGTGACGACCCGCCGGTTTCGCAGCGGCAAGCCGGTCTCGGCGTCGAACCAGAAGTCGCCTGCCTCGGTGCCGGTCTGGCCGCCGGTCAAGGTCCGTGACCATCGGTAGTGCAATGCCTTCACCCGCCTTCCCCCGATGTCGAGGTCCTCTTGACCGAGATACCTGTACGGACCCGCGGTAATGACCTCACCGCTCGCCGCCGTTGAGGTCCCGTGACAATTCTGTTTCCATTCGTCGCCCACGCGCTGCTCGGCCCGGATGGTGTCGGCCGGCGGGTCACAGGTGTACGTCGCCGAGGTCTCGACCTTGGTGATGACCAGGTCCAAGCGTTGGAAGAACGAGCCACTCTGTTCCGTAAGGCTCTTGCCGGTCGAGCAGTAATCCCAGCTCTGCCAGTGGTTGGTGTTGTAGTCGACGCGAAACTTCCAACACCGCCCCGCGAGATGGGTCACCGTGCCCGGGATGCCAGGGCCCTGGGCCTGACTGCGCGGCGGCTTATCGAGTTTTTCGGTGCCCTCCCCGCGGTACTCGTAGATGCCGGCCGCCGGCCGGAGCGGCGTCGCGGTCGCGGACTGGTCGGTGCCATAACCCGCCGCGCCCGCCCGCCTCGGCGATCGACACCGGCCGAGTGGTGACCCGATTCCAGAGCACGACGAACGTCGCGCTGGCCGCGATCAGGACCACACCCACGATCGCCGCGACGATCCGGACTCGGCGGTGACGGCGCCGCGGCGGTGCCGTCGGGCCACTCACGTGATGCCCGGCAGGCTGCCGAGCTCAAGGCCGGCCAGCGCGGACGTCCCATCGAACACGACCCGGCCATCCTCGCGCACCACGCAGCGGAGCCGGCCGGCCAGGTGCTCGAAGTCGGTCTCGACGTTGCGTCGCTCGGCCGGCAGCGGAACCGGCAGCACATGCGGCTCCAGCCCAGCGCCGTCCCCGTCAAGGTCGATCCGGTGACGCAGTGACCGGGCCCGGATCGTCCACCGCCCAGGTGCCACTTCCGACCGCACCAGGGCTGGTGGCGTGATGCGGATCAGGCGGTCACCGAGTCGCACGACGACGCCGGCCACCGGTCGCGCGATCGGCCCAAGCCGTAACACTCCACCCGAGAACGCGACTGACACGTCCGCGCCGTCGAAGTCGTGCGCCTGACCCCACCACCAGCGGTCGGGAAACCCGGCGCCCCAGTTCCGCTCGGCATAGACGGTCGTGCGGTCGAGCGACCGGCGATCGCCCCCAATCCCGATGGCGCCGTTGGCGGTGCCGCCCAGGCGGTAGGGATGCCAGTACTGGTTGAGAAACGGGACGGCCGAAAACACCCCACTACCGCCGAACGCCTTCGGCCACACGTACGGCTCCGTGAAACGCAAGTCGAGGTGCACGTCATCGAGGTCGACATGGAGTCGGTCGGCCGACGCCTCGATGCGAGCCTCCGGTGCCGTCCCGGCGCGCAACGCGAAACGAGTCTGATCGGCACAGGCCCCGTCGAGCGCCGCGGCGCGCACGATGCCGCCGGGATGCAGAGCGACCGCGACCGTGGCCCAGTCGCCGGCCGCATGCCGGTTTACACCGCAAAGGGCGACGACCACTCGACCCGACGCCGAATCGGTCACCCGCCAGAACCAGCCCTCCATCTCGGAACCGTGCGAGGGCAACGGGTCGCCGAACGGCACGTCGGCACCCGTTCGCCGGTAACCGGCGACAAGCCGACTCCCGGCGCTCGCCGCGGCCCGGCGCAGCCAGTTCGACGCGCTCATCGTGGTCGTGAACCGCGGATCACGGTGACGCGCCGCAACGCACCACGCTGCTCCGGATGCCTGCCTTAGCCACGCGGAGCTCGCATTGAGACATCTCGGGAATCTACCGTGCACGGTCTCACCTGCCTCGCGTCCGCTTGACGTATTCGAGGCGCGCCAAGGGTCCCGTCGGCCGACCCGACTGGACGTCCCTGAGTGGGAACTCGCCCTTCCACGCCATCTTCGTGGACGCCCATGTGGACGGCCCGCCGACGCGCAACGACCCCGGCCAGACGGGCGTCAAGGACCTCGAATCCGAAGGTAAGTCCGATCGTCGCGCGGGTGAGGCCCCGGTCCGTACGGCATCCGCTCACGGGCCTTTGGCCTCTGTTGAATGGCAGGCCCGAGCCGTACGTTTGTCGCAGAGGACTTCGAAAGACTTGCTGGTGCCACAAGGGGTACGCGGCTGGTCGTTCGCAGAGTCGCGGTCGACGACAGAGAGGAACGGTCATGAGCGAGAAGGACACGGGTCCGCAGGCGGGCGTGAAGGGCGTAGTCGAGGGCGTGAAGGGCAAGGTCAAGGAAGTTGTCGGCGCCGTAACGGGTAAAGAGGAGCTGCGCCGCGAGGGTGAAGCCCAAGAGGAAAAGGCCGGCGCGCTGCGCGAAGTCGCGGCCAAGGAAGCGGAAGCCGACAAGGCTCGACTCGAAGCCAAAGCCCACGAGGCCGAGCAGCGCACCCACCAAGACTGAACTCCAAGGCTGAACAACGAACGGTCCGGCACATCGGCTGGTTGACCAGCTGGACGTTCTGAGAGAGCGACGCCAGCCGCCGGCCCAGCGCTGGTCCGGCGGCGGCTGTTGATGCGTCGTACGACGAGAAGAATGACCCGCACCGGTCGGCAGGTGGGTGGTCGCGCGCACTACTGGTAACAACACCGTCCACACGTTCCGCGCGCGCTGAGTGTCCTAGCGCCAGCACTCGGGTGGGCGAATATTTCTAACGGTCATGAGCATTCGTGCGAGAAGATGATCTCGCAGAGCGCGACGGGCGACCCGTCGAAAACACAAGGGAGCGAATCATGTACATCGGTGGAGGATTGCTCGTCGTGATTCTGATTGTCGTCGTGGTCGTCTTCTTGATGCGGCGCTGATCGGCGATGGCTCGCGGGTGTTGACCGACCTCGGGGCATGATCAGGGCCAGACCGCTGCGGCAATCTGTGTTGGAACGACGCCTGATTCGGGTCGGCCTTCTAGGCTTCCGACCTACTTGGCCCTTCCGCCTCTTACGTGAGCAAACGAAGAGGGCGAAATCATGGCCACAGAAACCTCCGCACTGTGCGGCGATATCGACCGTTTCACCGTCGCAGCATTCCGCGAGGGCCTCTACCGAAGTATTGACGCAGCCGACCGTGCGATCGTTGAGCTCAGCTCACTCTCGTGGGCCATGGTCGCGCTGGCCCTCGCTCTGGTTGCCGCTCGGGTCTTCTAACGGGAGCCGTCCCCGATAAGACGGCGGCGAAACCCGTCGACAGTGGCGTCCACAACGCGATCGTGACCCCACCGCAACAACGGGGCGGCGATCCGCGCGGCCAGTCGCATCGGTCGCTGCATCATCTCTAGGGACCATGTCGCATGAACGCGTGTCTCCGCATCGTTGCCGTCGAAGGTGAGCAGCGCCGCGCCCTCCAGATCGCCATGAACGAGCGCGGCGATCCGTCGCTCGGGAACACTCTCCTCGATGACAACGTCCAACCGCATCCGATACGGAAGTGGAGGTGCGACGACCCCACGTAACACGGTCCCGCGCTCGAGTCCGCTGCCCTCAGCCGAGAACTCCTGTAGCCAGCTCCACCACGACGAGAAGTCGTCCACCTGGACCAGCGTCGCCCAAAGCTGACCCACCGGAGTCGGAAATACGAACGTGCCGTCGTAGTCGATAACGGGCGCGGGTTTCGGCACGACGCTCACCCTACGCACGCGCCGGAACCCCGGGAAGAGGTGGTGATTGGCTCCCGTTCAGGCCGGCCACAACAGCGACGACCGTTGCCTCGACCGCAACACTCTCACGAACCGGAAGCTCGAACGTTCCCCTCGCCACGCTCGCCTTCGGACGCGTCGTCGCCGGCCTCACGATCGCCGGCCTCACGAAACGACGCACTCGTCGACGCGACTGAGGTGACCCCCGTGTAGTGGTCCGGGTGGTGTGCGGGTCCGTTGCTCCAGAATTGGGGCAGGAGGACAGCATCATGAGCCGACGTCGGCATACGCCCGATCAGATCATCCGCAAGCTCGCCGAGGGCCACAAGCTGTTGGCGGCCGGCACCGAACTCGACGCGGTGTGTCGTCATCTC
>DATCCI010000147.1:0-3646 GCA_036511415.1 Acidimicrobiia bacterium | reverse complement strand
GTCCGAGTAGCGGTCCAGCAACTCGAGCCCTGCAGGCACGCCGCCCTCCTCGACGTAGGCGAGCAGGAAGGAAAACGTCTCCTCCTCGCCCGGCGCGAGCTGCAGGACGACTTCGTGGGAACCGATCGGGTTCCAGCCGTGCGCGACACTGCCCGTGGCGTGGCCGGCGAGCGGGACTGCCGGCTCGTGCAGGCCGTTGTGGACGCCGACGAAGGCGTCGCGCGAGGTGTCGAAGCCGGCGACGTCATGCGTACAACCGAACAGCGTCATGTGCTTGCGCCGCTCCCGGTGCTCCGTCGTGTGGAAGATCGCTGCGCCGGCTCGCTCGACCTCGACCTCCCCGATCGAGTACGTCCGCTGGTAGTTCGTCATGTCGTTCAATGCCTCGTAAAGGCAGAACTCGGCGTAGGAGAAGAGGCGCAGCTCCTTCTGCTCGTCGCCGGTGTTGCGGACGGTCGTCCGGCAGATCTCGACGTTGTCGCCCGGGGGCACGAAAAAGCAGAGCTCGACCTCGACGTCGTCCTTCACGCCGAGGATGCGCGTGTAGCCGAGCCCGTGCCGGCACTCGTAGCGGTCGAGGGTCGCCTTCGTCGGCTTCCAACCCGGGTTCCAGACGCTGCCGCCGTCGTTGACGTAGACATAGCGGCCGACCGAGTCGAGCGGCACGTCGTTGTAGCGGTAGCGGGTCAGCCGCCGCAGCTTCGCGTCGCGCCAGAATGTGTAGCCGCCGGCCGTGTTCGTGCAGAGGCCGAAGAGGTCGTCCTGGCCGAGGTAGTTGAGCCAGGGAAGCGGCGTGTCGGGTCGCCGGATCACATACTCCCGCGCCTCGTCGTCGAATGCGCCATAGCTACTGCCCGTCGCGTGAGAAGCGGCGTGAAACGGATCGGCATCGCTCTCGACGAACGTCGAGATGTGCGGCTTGGGCATCTCTTTTGAGTGTACGTCGTATTCTCTGGGCACGATGATCGAACTGCACGTGCTCGAGAGCCCCGCGCTCACGGCGCGGATCTCGAGCTTCGGTGCGATCCTGCACACGCTCGAGACGCCGGACAGCGCCGGGCGGTGGGCGAACGTCGTCCTCGGCCGGCCGACGGTCGCCGACTACCGCGTCGACAACGGCCCCCACTTCGGCGCCGTCTGCGGGCGTTACGCAAATCGGCTCGCAGGCGGCCGCTTCACCCTCGACGGCGTCGAGTATCGCGTCCCCACGAACGACGGCCCGAACGCGCTGCACGGCGGGACCGAGGGATTCGACCGGCGCGAGTGGGAGGCCGAACGCGAGGACGGCGCGCTCGTGCTGCGCTTGACGAGCTCGGACGGGGATATGGGCTTTCCCGGCGAGCTGAAGGTCGAGGTGCGTTACGCCCTCGACGGCGACACGCTTCGGATCGACTACAGCGCCGAGACCGACCGCGCAACCGTCGTCAACCTGACGAACCACACGTACTGGAACCTCGCCGGCGAAGGCTCGGGCTCGGTCGAGGATCACGTGCTCGAGGTGGCGGCGTCGCGATTCGTTCGCGCGGGGCCGGGCACGATTCCGACCGGCGAGCTCGCGTCGGTCGACGGAACGCCCTTCGACTTTCGCGCACCGCACCGGATCGGCGACCGGATCCGCGACGCGCACGAACAACTCGCGCCCACGCATGGCTACGACCACTCGCTCGTGCTCGACGAAGGTGTGGTGACGGCGGCGCGATTGCACGATCCCGGCAGCGGCCGCGGGCTCGAGGTGACGACGACCGAACCGGCCGTGCACGTCTACACGGGGAACTACCTCGACGGCACGCTCGTCGGAACGGGTGGTGGCCTCTACCGCCAGGGCGACGGCGTCGCGCTCGAGACACAGCATTTCGCCGACTCCCCGAACCGGCCGGAGTTCCCGTCGACCGTCCTGCGGCCGGGCGAGCGGCTGAGCTCGACCACGGTCTACCGGCTGAGCGCGAGCTAGCTCGAGTTCTTCGGTTTCGGAGGCGAATTCGGGTTTCCACTGATGCAACTGAACCGAGTAAGTGGTGAACTGGAGCCGGAGAACGAACGAGACCCAGCCAGATGACCGCCCATCCCGAGATCACCGAGCCGCCTGCGGCTCCGCCCGATGCGCTGCCCGCGATCCCGTGGGAGGACCGGCCTCCGCATACGGCCGGCGTGCTCTGGCGCTCGAGCCGGAACCCGATCATCCGCCGCGACCATCTCCCGCGCTCGAACAGCATCTTCAACTCGGCGGTCGTGCCGTTCGGCGACGGTTACGCAGGCGTGTTCCGCGTGGACGACACGACACGCATCATGAACGTGCATGCCGGTCGGAGCGACGACGGCGTGAACTGGGAGATCGATCCCGAGCCGATCGTCTTCCGTGCTGCGGACGATCGCGTAGCGGAGATCCAGGAGACCTTCGTCCATGCGTACGACCCGCGCGTCACCTGGCTCGAGGATCGCTACTACGTCACGTGGTGCAACGGCTACCACGGCCCGACGATCGGCGTCGCGTACACGTACGACTTCGAGACCTTTCACCAGCTCGACAATGCGTTCCTGCCGTTCAATCGCAACGGCGTTCTCTTCCCGCGCCGGATCGGTGACGCGTACGCGATGCTGAGCAGGCCGAGCGACAACGGCCACACGCCGTTCGGCGACGTCTTCTACTCGGAAAGCCCGGACCTCGTCCACTGGGGACGGCATCGCCATGTGATCGCACCCGAGCCGTGGACGTGGGCTTCCACGAAGGTGGGCGCGGGTCCGACGCCGATCGAGACCGACGCCGGCTGGCTGCTGCTCTACCACGGCGTGCTGACCTCCTGTAACGGCTTCGTCTACTCGATGGGCGCCGCGCTACTCGACCTCGACGAGCCGTGGCGCGTGATCGCGCGCGGCCGCGACTACCTGCTCTCCCCGCAGGTGGAGTACGAGCAGGTGGGCGACGTGCCGAATGTCGTCTTCCCGTGCGCCGCTCTCGTCGACCGGCCGACCGACCGCGTGACGATCTACTACGGCGGCGCCGACACCGTCGTGTGCCTGGCTCACGGGTACATCTCCGAGATCGTCGCTTCGATCAGCGCCTGAGCGCGGCCGGCGCGATCAGCGCCAGTCGAAGTACTCGCGGTGGATACGCCGGGCCGGCACACCGGCCAGCCGCAGCTGCGTCTGGAAGGTGCGCAGCATTCCCGTCGGCCCGCACATGAAGACCGACAGCTCGCTCGCTGGAGGGCCGACGGTAGCGAGGACGCGCTCGGTCGTCAGTCGGCCTTCGACGCTCGTGTCGACGAGATGGGCCGTGAGTGAGTCGTGGCGGTCGGCGATCGCGTTGATCTCGTCGGCGAACGGTGCTTCTCCGTCGGAGGTGTAGAAGAAGTCGACGCGCGGTGACAGGTTGCCGTCGAGTGAGCGCAGCCAGCTGAGGAACGGCGCGACACCGACGCCTCCGGCGATCCACACCTGCCGGCCGGTTCCCCGTCCGTGGCTGAAGCGTCCGTACGGACCGCCGATCACCGCCGGCATCCCAGGCTCGATGATCTTCTTCACGCGCGATGTGTAGTCGCCGAGCGCTTTGACTGTCACGCGGACGGCGCGTTCGTGCGGTGCGCTTGCGAGCGTGAACGGATGCCGGTGCCAGCCGTCCTTGCCCTCGAGATAGATCATGGCGAAC
>DATCCI010000146.1:0-6818 GCA_036511415.1 Acidimicrobiia bacterium | reverse complement strand
ATGAGGATGGTGACTCCACCGAACGGATCCTGGATGTTCCAGGCCTTCAGCACGATGAACGGGATGATGGCGATGATCGTCAGGTACACCGCGCCGGGCAGTGTGATCCGGTTGAGGACTTTCGCGAGATAACGCTCGGTGGGAGGCCCCGGCCGGATTCCCGGAATGAAGCCACCTTGCTTGCGGATGATGTCGGCCTGCTGTTGCGGGTTGAACGCGATGGCCGTGTAGAAGTACGAGAAGAACATGATCAGCACGCCGAAGCAGCCGATGTAGAACCAGCTCGTCGTGGCCGTACCGACGAGGTGGTCGTTGATCCACTTGCGCGCCCCCGCGGGCAACACCGTCGCCGCGAGCGCAGGGAACGAGAGCAACGACGTCGCGAAGATCACCGGGATCACACCCGACTGGTTGACCTTCAGCGGGATGTAGGTGCTCTGGCCGCCGTACATTCGGCGACCGACGACCCGTTTCGCGAACTGCACGGGTATTCGCCGCTGGCCGGACTCGATGAGCACGATCGCGTAGACCAGCAGGATCGCGAGCGCCAGCACGGCCACGAATTCGAACTTCGACTGCGTCAGCACGATCGATCCCTGGTAGGGCAGCCGGGAGACGACCGACGTGAAGATCAGGATCGACATGCCGTTGCCGATCCCGCGCTGGGTGATCAGCTCGCTCAGCCACATCACGAGCGCGCAGCCGGTCGTCCACGTGATGACGATCAGTAACGCCCGGTACGCCGTGAAATGCGGGATGAGCACGGTACCGACCGGGAGCTGGATCCCCGATTGACCGAGCAGACCTCCGTTGCCGCTCTTCAACACGAACACGAACGCCGTCGACTGCATCAGCGCCAGCGCGACGGTGAGGTAACGAGTCCACTGCGTGATCTTCTTCTGCCCGGTCTGGCCCTCGTTCTGCCATTCCTCGAGCTTCGGGATCACGACGCCGAGCAGCTGCATGATGATCGATGCCGTGATGTACGGCATGATCCCGAGGAAGAAGACCGAGACCGCCGTGAGCGCGCCGCCGGAGAACAGGTTGAACAGGCCGAGCACGCCGCCCGCCGACTTCGACTGCGACTGCAGCTCCTGGACGGCCTTGAAGTCGACGTACGGCACCGGGATGTGCGAGCCCATCCGGAACAAGAAGATGACGAACAGCGTGAACAGGATCTTGTTGCGCAGGTCGGCGACCCGGAACATGTTTTGGAGGCGCGAAAGCCCTGACATCACCGGGACCTCATCGGGTCGACGACCACCTCGAACACTGGCTCAAACTGGGGCTCACACTGGGGCTCACACTGGCCGACGCAGTGTAGCTAGCGGTTCGTGAGCGCGTTCCCCTGAGCCGGCGGGCGGCCCGTGGGCCACGGGAGCGGCAGTACCTCGGTCGAGCCGCCCGCGGCCTCGATGGCTCGCACCGCCGCGGCCGAGAATCCGTGCGCGCGCACCGTCAGCGACTTGGTGAGCTCGCCCCGGGCCAGCACCTTCACCAGGCCACGCTTGGCCACCAGACCGCTGGCGCGCAGCGTGTCCGGAGTTACCTCGGCGCCGGCGTCGAAGCCGTCGAGGGTCGAGAGGTTGACCACGTGGTACTCCACGCGGAACGGGTTCGTGAAGCCCTTGGCTTTCGGCGTCCGGCGGTGCAGCGGCGTCTGGCCTCCCTCGAACCGGGCCGGGACGTTGTTGCGCGCGCCCTGGCCCTTGCTGCCGCGGCCGGCCGTCTTCCCGCCCTTGCCGCCGATCCCGCGCGCCACGCGCCGTTTCGGACGGCGCGAACCGGGTGCCGGTTTCAAGTCGTGGATCTTCACGGGAGCTCCTCCACCTTGATGAGATGCGGCACGCGCGCGATCATCCCGCGCACTTCGGGCCGGTCGGGAAGCGTATTCGTCGAACCGATGCGGTGGAGGCCGAGCGCGCGGATCGTGCCGCGCTGCTTGGGCTTGATGCCGATCCGTGAACGCACGAGCGTCACCTTTATGCCGGAAGTTCGGTTCCCGGAAGTTCGGTTCGTCGTCATGCGACCTCCGTCACCTCGTGCTTGCCGCGTTGACGATCGCGGTACGCCGCGAGCATCCCCGTCGTCGACACCTCTTCGGCCGACTTGCCCCGCAGGCGCGCGACGTCGTCGGGCCGGCGCAGCGAGCGCAGTCCCTGCATGGTCGCCCGAGCAACGTTGATCGCGTTCGACGACCCGAGCGATTTCGCGAGCACGTCGTGGATCCCCGCGGCCTCGAGGATGGCGCGCGCCGCGCCACCGGCGATCACACCGGTACCCGGGGCAGCCGGCTTCATCAACACCCGGGCCGCGTCGTGCTCGCCCAGCACGACGTGAGTGATGGTCGAACCGGCGAGCGGAACCGCGTAGAAGTTCTTCCGCGCCTCTTCCATGCCCTTCTGTATCGCGGCCGGGACCTCCTTCGCCTTGCCGTAACCGAGGCCGACGTTCCCGTTGCCGTCGCCGACCACCACGAGCGCCGTGAAGGAGAACCGCCGGCCGCCCTTGACGACCTTGGCGACGCGGTTGATCGAGATCACTCGTTCGTCGTACTGACCTTCAGCCATGTGAACCCAATCCCTTTAGAGAGTCAACCCGGCCGCGCGGGCGCCGTCGGCGACCGCCGCGACCCGGCCGTGGTACTTGAAGCCGCCGCGGTCGAACACCACCGTCGTGATGCCGGCCGCCTGGGCACGTTCTCCGAGCAGTGTTCCGACCGTCTTCGCCGCGTCGACCGTTGCGGTCGCGCCGCTCCGGAGGTCGGTCTCCATCGTCGACGCGCTCACGAGGGTGCGCCCGGTGAGGTCGTCGATCGCCTGGGCGTAGATGTGCTTGCTCGAACGGAAGACGGCGAGGCGCGGCCGCGCCGCGGTTCCCGTGACCTTCTTGCGGACCCGGCGGTGACGCCGGCCGCGGTGATCGGATTTCGTGAGGCTCATGACGGAACCCTCTGCTACTTCGCCGACTTGCCGGCTTTGCGCCGGATGTGCTCACCGGCGTAACGGATCCCCTTGCCCTTGTAGGGCTCGGGCTTACGGATCTTGCGGATGTCGGCCGCAACCTGACCGACGAGTTGCTTGTCGTGACCGCGCACGACGATGCGCGTGGGCTGCGGCACCTCGAACGTGACGCCGGCCGGGGCGTCGAATCGCACCGTGTGCGAGTACCCGACCGACAGCTCGATGGCGTTCGGGCCCTGGGCTGCGGCCCGGTAGCCGACGCCGACGATCTCGAGCTCCTTCGAGAACCCGTCGGAGACGCCGATCACCATGTTCGCGATCAACGTGCGCTGCAGCCCGTGCAACGAGCGGTTCGAACGGGTGTCGTCGGAGCGCGACACGTTCAGGGCATCGCCGTCGCGCTCGATCGAGACGTCGCCGACGAGGCGGTACTCGAGCTGGCCCTTCGGTCCCTTCACCCGGACCGCGACGCCGTCGATCGTGACGTCGACACCGTTCGGGACCGTGATCGGTTGCTTACCGATACGCGACATGACGCAGCTCCGCTACCAGACCTGGCACAGGATCTCGCCGCCCACGCGGCGCTCGCGCGCCTCGCGGTCGGTCAACAGACCCTGATTGGTGGACAAGATCGCGATTCCCATACCGCCGAGAACCCGCGGGACGCCTTCGGCCTTCGAGTAGACGCGCAAGCCGGGCCGCGAGACGCGCTTCAATCCGGAGATCGTCCGGCGGCGGTCGCTGGAGTACTTAATCTTGATCGTCAGGCGCTTCCCCGGCCGGCTCGGGTCGGCCACGACTTCGAAGCCCGTGATGTATCCCTCGCGCTGCAGGATCACCGCGACGGCTTCCTTCAGCTTCGACGACGGCATCGCGACGTCGTCGTGAAACGCGACGTTCGCGTTCCGGATGCGGGTCAACATGTCGGCGATCGGGTCGGTCATCGTCACTGCGCGGCCCTCCCCGTCACCACGAGCTCTTCGTCATGCCCGGGATCTCCCCGGCGTGAGCCATCTGCCGGAGGCAGAGTCGACACAGCCCGAAGTCGCGGTAAACGGAACGCGCGCGGCCGCACCGGCGACAACGGGTGTAACCCCGCACCTTGAACTTCGGCGTGCGCTGCTGCTTGTTGACGAGTGCTTTCTTGGCCATCGGTTCACCCCTGCCCATCGCGGCGGAACGGGAACCCGAGCGCACGCAGGAGCGCAAAGCCCTGGTCGTCGGTTTCCGCTGTGGTCACGATCGTTACGTTCATGCCGCGAACGCTGTCGATCTTGTCGTAGTCGATCTCGGGAAACACGAGCTGTTCGTTGAGGCCGAACGTGTAGTTCCCGTGCCCGTCGAATTGCTTGGGCGGCATGCCCCGGAAGTCGCGGATGCGCGGTATCGCGAGACTCACGAGCCGGTCGTAGAACTCCCACATCCGATTGCCCCGCAACGTCGCCTTGGCACCGATCTCGTTGCCCTCGCGGAGCTTGAAGTTCGCGATCGACTTCTTGGCCTTGGTGACGAGCGGTTTCTGGCCGGTGATGATCGTGAGGTCGGTGACGGCGCCGTCGAGCAGCGAGCGCTGCTGCGTCGCCCGGCCGACACCCATGTTCACCACGATCTTGGCCGGTTGGGGAACCTGCATGACGTTCGTGAGTCCGAGCTCGTTCTGCAGCTGTGGCTTCAGCTCGCTCTCGAACCTTTGCTTCAGGCGCGGCGCCGTCGTCGTGCTCGCGGCCATCAGATGTCCCCTCCGCACTTGCGGCAGATGCGTTGCTTGGCACCGTCGTCGGCGAAGCGGTAACCGATGCGCGTCGCGCCGCACTCCTTGCACCACAGCGCCACGTTCGAGACGTGGATCGGCATCTCCTTGTCGATGATGCCGCCCTGCATCACTTGACCCTTGGGCTTCGTGTGCCGCTTCACCATGTTCACGCCGTCGACGATCACCTTGTCGCTCTCCCTGATGACTCGCGTGATCGTGCCGCGCCGGCCGACGTCCTTGCCCGCGAGCACGACGACGTCGTCACCCTTTTTCACTTTCATCGTCACAACACCTCCGGCGCCAGTGACACGATCCGCATAAAGCGGCGGTCGCGTAGCTCGCGCCCGACCGGACCGAAGATGCGCGTGCCTCGCGGCTGCATCTGGTCGTTGATCAACACGGCGGCATTCTCGTCGAAGCGGATGTAGCTGCCGTCGGGACGCCGCTTCTCTTTCTTCGTGCGCACCACCACGCACTTCACGACATCGCCCTTCTTCACCGATGCGCCCGGCACGGCATCCTTCACGGTGGCGACGAAGACGTCGCCGATGCTCGCGTACCGCCGGCGCGTGCCGCCGAGCACCTTGATGCACAGCACTTCACGCGCGCCCGAGTTGTCGGCCACCTTCAACCGCGATTCCTGCTGAATCATCTCGCACGCTCGAGGACTTCGACGACGCGCCAGCGCTTCTGCTTCGAGAGCCGGCGCGTCTCGGCGACCCGCACGCGATCGCCCTCGCGCACGTCGTTCGTCTCGTCGTGCGCGTAGAGCCGCTTCGTGCGCTGCATCGTCTTCTGATAGCGGCGGTGCCGGACGCGGTCGACGACCGCGACCACCACGGTCTTGTCCATCTTCGTGGACACCGCGATTCCCTCTCGCACCTTCCGGGAGTTCGACCGCTTCTCGTTTGCGTCGTTCATAGCGTTGTCGTCGGCCATCACGCCTCCTGCCGATCGGCTTCGTGCGCCAAGATCTCGCGCTCACGCATCAACGTGTGGATGCGCGCGATCTCACGCTTGTAGTTCGTGATCTCCGAAGTGCCGTCGAGCTGACCGGTCGCGAGATCGAGACGGCGCTTCCACAGCTCCTGCTTCGCCTCCGACAGGCGGTCGACGAGTGTCTCGTCGGTCAGCTCACGCAACTCGTCGGGCTTGGTCATCGCTACACCTCTTCTTCACGGACGATGAAGCGGGCGCGCATCGGAAGCTTGTGGATCGCCAGCCGCATCGCTTCGCGCGCGATCGGCTCCGGCACTCCGGACAGCTCGAACAGGATCCGGCCCGGCTTCACGACCGCGACCCACTTCTCGGGATTGCCCTTTCCCGAACCCATGCGCGTCTCGGCCGGCTTCTGCGTGACCGGCTTGTCGGGGAAGACGTTGATCCACACTTTGCCGCCACGCTTGATGTGACGTGTCATCGCGATACGAGCGGCCTCAATCTGCCGGTTCGTCAGCCAGCCCGGCTCCAGCGCCTGGATGCCGAACTCGCCGAACGCGAGCCGCGTCCCACCCTTGGCCATGCCGTTGAGCCGGCCTCGTTGCACCTTGCGGTGCCGAACCTTGCGGGGCATGAGCATCGTGTCGACCTACTCCTCGCCGCCGCGGAAGTGCGGGGTCTCGTGGTGCTCACGCGTGCGGCGTTCGATCTCTTCTTCCTCCGCGAGGAGCCGTTCGAGCTCGGGATCTGCCTCACCGAGCAACGGCTTCGCCGGAAGGTCCTCGCCCGCGTCGCCACCGTCGGTCGTGCCTTCGGGGGTCACGACCGGCTCGCCGTCTTCGGCCTTCCTCCGCCGGCCGCCGCCCGCGCTGACCACCCGCCGGACGCCGGGCTGGCCGGCAGTCTCGCCGACGGCCATCGCGGCCTCGCGTGCGATCTTGTCCTCGACCGCGCTCTTGTAGGGGAGGATGTCGCCTTTGTAGATCCACACCTTCACGCCGATGCGTCCGAAGGTGGTGCGCGCCTCGGCGAGGCCGTAGTCGACGTCGGCGCGCAGGGTGTGCAACGGCACGCGTCCCTCGCGGTACCACTCCTTACGGCTCATCTCGGCACCACCCAGGCGGCCGCTGCACTGCACCCGCACGCCGAGCGCGCCGGCCTTC